>CBDUKY010000321.1:0-4275 GCA_965367925.1 uncultured Pseudomonadales bacterium
CACCGAGGCAGCGGTTGAGATGAGTGGACGTCACCAGGTGATTGTGCCACGAAAAGCCGTCATCGAACTCGGCAAGATGCTCAAAGATAGCAAACAAGATCTGACCTTGAATATGACAAGTAATCACCTGCATGTGAGCCAGGATGGTGCGAGTTTGACCACGAAACTCGTTGATGCTGCTTACCCAGACTATAACCGCGCCATACCTGCATCTGGTGACAAGGTGGTGAGCGCTGATAGAAAAGAGTTAAAAGAAGCCCTTGGTAGGATTTCAATCCTTTGCAATGAAATGTACCGTAACGTCAGGCTGCAATTGTCCCCGGGTGAATTACAATTACATGCCAATAATCCTTTGCAAGAAGAAGCCGAAGAAAAGCTCGGCGTTGACTATGAAGGTGAAGGGCTTGAGATAGGCTTTAATGTTGGTTATATGATCGATGTACTCAACACAATTGAAGGCGAAAAGGTCAGGATTGCCATGTCAGACGCAAATAGTGCGGCATTGCTAACAGACCCAGAGGATCCGTTGTCGCGGTTTGTTATTAGCCCGATGATGCTTTGATTTCACCCAGAACAAATATTATCGCGTGAGCGAGCACTCACTTACTTGGAAGTATCATGAAAATAACGATTAACCGAGAGGAATTGATCAAGCCCCTGCAGCAGGTTGGTGGCGTTGTTGAACGACGGCAAACCCTGCCAGTGCTTTCTAATGTGTTATTGCAAGTTGAAGGCAATCAGTTGTCCATAACGGGCACCGACCTGGAGGTGGAACTGGTTGGTAGATTGTCCGTTGAAGATGCAGAACCAGGAGAGGTAACAGTTCCTGCTCGAAAGTTAATCGATATTTGTCGTGAATTACCAGAATCAGCGGAAATTAAACTAGAGCTAAAGGAGCAACGGCTACAGATTGTGGCCGGTAGATTTAGATCTGCCCTGTCCACCCTGCCGGCAAGTGATTTTCCCTCTGTGGACAAATCCTCGTCGGAAATGAGTTTGCAGCTAGATGCCAAGCATCTGAAGCGTTTGATTGATCGAACGAGTTTTGCCATGGCGCAACAAGACGTGCGCTATTTCCTCAATGGTATGTTGTTTGAAGTGAGTGGTGATAGTGTCAGGACCGTCGCAACTGATGGACACAGGCTTGCACTATGTAGCTTCGAGAGTGACAACAATGCGGAAACTCAACAGGTCATTGTGCCCAGAAAGGGTGTGCTGGAGATTCAGCGTCTACTCAACGAACTAAATGGTGATGTTAGCGTTACTATTGGTAGTAATCATCTATGTTTAGAATCTAGCGAGTTTACCCTTACTACCAAACTAGTTGATGGTCGGTTCCCGGACTACGACAGGGTAATCCCTAAAAATGGTGATAAGACGGTCTTTGCAGATCGGCTTGAACTCCGGCAAGCATTAAATCGCACCGCAATTCTATCCAATGAGAAGTTTCGAGGTATTCGTGTCAATCTGTCATCGGGCATCCTGCAGCTCTCTGCAAACAACCCTGAGCATGAAGAAGCCGAGGAATCTGTGACGGTTGATTATGAAGGTGATGATTTGGAAGTCGGTTTTAATGTCAGCTATATCCAGGACGTGCTGTCAGTGCTGGAAGGTGACAAGGTTAAGATCACCCTACATGATTCTAATAGCAGCGCCCTACTCGAAGAGCCAGAGAACGAGGATTCGGTCTACGTGGTTATGCCAATGAAACTGTGAGTTTCGGCCTATTCTAATGAGCCTTGACCGACTAAATGTTCGGCAGATTCGCAATCTTTCTGAAGCAAACCTCGTTCTGGACAAACACCTGAATCTATTTGTCGGCACAAATGGTAGCGGTAAAACCAGTTTGCTTGAGGCCGTCTATTTTCTGGCAACGGGTCGCTCCTTTCGAAGTACCCAAATTGAACCAGTGATCCAGCACAGCAAAGATAGCTGTACGGTTTTTGGTGTCGTGCACCGGGCTGATGGCCAGGCGATGAAAATGGGTGTTCATCGAACGGCCAAAGGGCAGCGTGAGGTGAAGATCGATGGCGTTCACGTTAATCAGATGTCTACCCTTGCCAGGGAACTACCGTTACTCGTGCTGGGTCCAGAGACTGTAGATCTGGTACAAGGCTCGCCGGCGGAACGGAGAAAGTTTCTCAATCATGGTGTGTTTCACGTGGAACATGATTTTGGAGATATCTGGCGTAATGTAAATCGCTGTCTAAGACAACGTAATCAATTATTGCGGGATCGGCACATAGATCAGAAGCAAATTAGTAGTTGGACGACCTCGCTCATTCAAGGCACAGATCAACTAGATAAGTTGAGAATAAGGTATCATGAGCAGCTCGCACCGGTATTTAGTGAGATATGTCGTTTTCTATCTGGTCCAGAAGACGTAAAATGTGACTATTGGCCTGGCTGGGATAGAAAGAAGCGCCTTGAACAAATCATGGTTACCCAGCAGGAATCAGACAAAACTAGAGGTTTTACCCAATCAGGATTTCACCGCGCGGATCTGCGCATAACCATCAAGCAGAAACCGGCAGCACAAGTCTGCTCTCGAGGTGAACTTAAGATATTAGCCTGGTCGCTGGTATTAGCTCAGGGTGCCCTATTACAGCACAACCTGACTAGTCGACCAGTTTATCTGGTAGATGACCTGGTCTCAGAGTTAGATGAGTTTAGACAACAGAAGGTGGCTGAATATTTGAGCCAGGATGAGGGTCAGGTTTTGGTAACAGGTACAGATGAAAATCGGCTCAAAGCCTTATGGAATAGAACTTCCAGCAAGGTGTTCCACGTGGAACAGGGCAAAATAAGTGAGCGGGAGAGTTAAAGGATGAGCGACGAAAGAGTCTACGATTCCACGAGCATTAAGGTGCTAAAAGGCCTTGAAGCCGTGAAGAAGCGTCCGGGTATGTATATCGGCGACACAGATGACGGTACTGGATTGCACCATATGGTGCAGGAGCTGGTAGATAACTCCATCGATGAAGCCCTTGAAGGTTATTGTTCAGATATCAAGGTGATTATTCATACAGATGAGTCAGTCACCGTGACTGATGATGGTCGTGGTATCCCAACCGACTGGCATGAAGATGAAGGTAAGTCGGCTGCAGAAGTTATCATGACGGTACTTCATGCGGGCGGTAAGTTCGATGACAGCAACTATAAGGTATCAGGTGGTTTGCACGGTGTAGGTGTATCCGTGGTGAATGCGCTATCTGAAAAGCTCACTCTAACCATCTGGCGGGATGGAAAGGTCTGGGAACAAATTTATCGCGAGGGTGTACCTGATGCGCCGCTCGCTGTGGTTGGTGAAACCACTCAAACTGGCACACGAACGCGGTTCAAGCCTTCGAGAGAAACCTTTACCAATATAGAGTTTCACTACGATATTCTGGCAAAACGTTTAAGAGAGCTATCCTTCTTGAATTCCGGTGTGAGTATCACCCTGTCAGATGAACGTACTGGCAAGACCGAAAATTTCAAGTATGAAGGTGGGCTACGATCTTTTGTTGAGTATTTGAACGTTAATAAGACGCCACTTAATGAAATCTTTCACTTTACCGCTGAACATGAAGATGGCATTACCGTAGAAGTTGCCTTGCAGTGGAATGATAGCTATCAGGAAACCCTCTTTGCCTATACCAATAACATCCCGCAAAGTGATGGTGGCACGCATTTACAGGGGTTCAGGTCTGCATTAACCCGATCTCTAAACCACTATATTGAAGCGGAAGGTATTGGTAAGAAAGACCAGGTCAGTACAACTGGAGACGATGCCCGTGAAGGCTTGACGGCGATAATTTCCGTCAAGGTGCCAGATCCGAAGTTCTCTTCGCAAACAAAAGAAAAGCTCGTTTCTTCTGAAGTAAAGACAGCTGTTGAGCAGGAAATGGGCAGCAAGTTTGCCGATTATCTAATTGAGAATCCTGCCGAGGCGAAAGCAATTGTTTCGAAGATGATTGACGCCGCAAGAGCTAGAGAGGCCGCCCGTAAAGCCAGGGAAATGACTCGCCGAAAAGGTGCCCTGGATATTGCTGGTCTGCCCGGCAAACTAGCTGACTGTCAGGAAAAAGATCCTGCAAAATCAGAGATTTACCTGGTGGAGGGTGATTCTGCTGGCGGCTCAGCAAAACAAGGTCGTGACCGTAAAATTCAGGCGATTCTGCCGCTCAAGGGTAAGATTCTGAATGTTGAAAAAGCGCGCTTCGACAAGATGCTTTCTTCCCAGGAGGTAGGGACTTTGATCACTGCCCTTGGTTGTGGCATTGGTCGAGATGA
>CBDUKY010000322.1:0-4262 GCA_965367925.1 uncultured Pseudomonadales bacterium
TTTCGGTGGTCTATTTATGGTGCTTAATCCAATTGTTGTACGAGATGTCTATGATGGTGGTGCGCGGGAAATCTCGATGTCGTTTGCGTCTTTTATGATTGGCACTGTTTTTACAACCGTGGCGCTGGTCGCGATGGGAGGGCTTAGCAACCCATCAAGGGGACTATTGATTGCGCTTTGTTGTGGCGGATTGTCACTGACAGTTGCAACCCTGGGCTTGCCTTTCTATGGTTATCTGCTTGTCATTCTGCTCTGGGGCGTCTGTGGCGGGGTAGTTATGAGCATGGGGCGAACGATTATTCAGGAACTAGCCCCTGAGTCACATCGCGCGAGAGTCATGTCAGTGTTGAGCCTGGCGAATATAGGTACCATGCCCTTTGGTGCGATGCTGATGGGGTTTTGTGCCGGTGCATTTGGTGCATTAGAAAGTTTTTGGGTTGCCATTGCTGGTGTCTGGAGTGTTGCAGGGTTTGTTGTTGTTCGAACTAACTTTTGGAACAGCTATTTACCCACCGAACAAAAAGCAGGGTCAACTAAGCATTCATAAACAGTGGAAGATGTAACGTGGTAGAAGTGGTAGAAAACTATACAGAAGTTAATGGTACCAGATTGTGCTGGTTTGAGCGGGGTCAGGCCGTTGATGGTGAAAGCTCAATCTTGTTAGTACACGCAACAGGCTTCCATGCCAGATGCTGGGATCAGGTTGTCAGTCATTTAGGCGATAGACACATCATCGCAGTGGATATGCGCGGCCATGGTCGGAGTGACAAGAATGGTCCCATTGAGTGGCAAACCTTTGGTGAAGACCTGGCGGCATTGATCGTTGAACTCGACCTTAATCATCTTGTTGGGGTAGGTCACTCAATGGGCGGTTGCTGCGTTGCTATTGCAATGGCGATGCATCCCGCGCGTTTTGAACGTGGCCTCTGGGTTGATCCAGTGATCATGAGTCCAGAAGTCTATGCCGAGACCTCAATGCATGAACAATTTTTAGATGATTCAAATACCCATCCAGTTGCCAGACGGCGAAATCATTTTGTTGATGCAGATGCCATGTTCGCCAACTTTGAGGGGCGGGGTAGTTATGCTTCCTGGACCTCTGAAGCACTTCATGACTATTGTGACTATGGGTTACAAACCGATGAAGAAAATGGCGGTTTTAAGCTTGCTTGCCCGCCTGAAGTGGAGGCGGCAATCTATATGGGGAGTAGCGCTAACAAGATTCATGACTATCTGCCAAAAGTAAGCCAGCCAGTGACAATACTAAGAGCGAAAATGCGGGAGGGTGATCGTGTCGCCCTTGATTTTACTTTATCACCTACATGGCCTGAATTGGCGGGACATCTGCAAAATGGCTGGGATGTTTACCTGCCGGAATTAACACACTTTATGCCAATGCAGGCACCTGCACTGGTGGCTGATTACATCCTGGGGCGCAAATAGACTATGCCAAAGCCTAAACTGGCCATTACCATGGGTGACCCAGCGGGCGTCGGTGCTGAAGTCATCGTCAAGACGCTGGTAAATGACAAGGTTTTCGAACGTGCCTTGCCCTTTGTGATCGGTAACGCCCAGTGCATCAAATTAGCCCTCGCGCAAACTGGGATAGATTTACCTGTAAGGGTCTGCCCTGATCTGGCAGCCCTAAATGAAGCACCAGGTCAGATCCAGGTATTAGAAACTGTGCCATTTAATGCGAGTCGCTTGAAGATGGGCATGGTCAACAAGCAATGTGGACATGCCGCGGTGGGCTATTTTGAAAGTGCGGTTAATTTTGCCCTGGCCGGGGATATCGCCGGGGTCGTGACCTGTCCCATTAACAAAGAAGCGGTCCACGCCGCCGGTTATCACGGTGATATTGGCCACCAGGAGATACTGGCACGTATGACAGGTAGCCAGCTCACAGCGACCATGTTGATGACCACTGGCTTGAAGGTGGCACACCTGTCTACCCATAAGTCCCTGATTGAAGCAGCTAAATATGTAAAGCAACAGGTGATTGTCGAGAAGCTTCATCTGACAGCAGATCATCTACGGCAGTGGCAGGGCAGGGACGCGAAAATCGCTGTCGCCGCGCTAAATCCCCATGGTGGAGAAGGTGGGATGCTAGGCCGGGAAGAAATAGAAGAGATAAAACCCGCCGTCGATCAGGCCCATGCTGAAGGACTCAATGTGGTTGGACCTTATCCTGCGGATTCGGTGTTTTACCGGGCAGTTTCCGGGGAATTTGATGCGGTATTAGCCCTGTATCACGATCAAGGCCATATCGCGATTAAGATGCATAATTTTGAAGACAGTATCACTGCCACCATGGGCATTCCCTTTATTCGTACCTCGGTCGATCACGGTACTGCCTTTGATATTGCCGGTAAGAACCTGGCGAATGCTGATGGGCTTGGCCGTGCAGTCGATGCAGCAATTGACATGCTAAATGGCTCCCTCTAGCCGATAGGGCCAGTTGCCCACGGGATGGCCCGGCAAGCGATATTGACCCCACTTTTAGTGCTACATCAATTCCATGACTAGTCACCAAGACTGTTTATTTACCCTGCTTATATTTGATAGTGTAGGCGTCTACCAAAAAGGCTCCTAAGAGGGAAGCACATCATGGATGGTTTAGCAGCATTCCGTGAAGAAACCCGCCAGTGGTTGGAAGCTAATTGCCCACCAACCATGCGCACATCTGCCTCCGAAGATGAGGTAGTAGGCGGTGGTACCAGGCAGCAATATGCCAACCCCGAGGCCAAATTATGGCTCGATCGGATGGCAGAGAAAGGGTTTACCGCACCCATGTGGCCGAAAGAATACGGCGGTGCTGGATTGAGCAAAGCGGAGTTTCTGGTCTTACAAGATGAGATGATCCGCATAAATGCTAGAAAGCCGATTGAGGGAATGGGCTTTAGCATGATTGGGCCGACCCTACTGGACTATGGCACAGAGGAGCAAAAACGAGAGCATTTACCCAAAATAGCCAGCGGCGAGATTCGCTGGTGTCAGGGGTATAGTGAACCCAATGCCGGCTCTGACCTGGCTAGTCTGCAAACGAAATGTGAAGATCAGGGAGACTATTTCCTGATCAATGGCCAGAAGATCTGGACATCAGGTGCCCAGTACGCGGATTGGATATTTACCCTGGTGCGTACAGACCCGAAAGCGCCTAAACATGAAGGCATTAGCTTTGTGCTGATCGATATGGATCAACCAGGGGTCACTGTAAAGCCGATTAAGTTGATTAGTGGTAATTCGCCGTTTTGTGAGACATTTTTTGAGAACGCCAGATGTGAGAAGTTTAATCTGGTTGGGCAACTGAACCGTGGTTGGACAGTAGGCAAAAGGCTGCTGCAGCATGAAAGAAGCTCGATCTCCGGCTTGAATAGCGGTGGTGCGAGAGGCAGATATGACAATATGGGCACCCTCGGTAGTATTGCCCAGCGCTATCTGCCAATGGCACATGGCAGGCTGCAGGATTCAGCGCTCAGGCATACAATAGCGCGCAATGAAATGAATCAGCGTGCCTTTGGCTTGACCCAGCAGCGAGCAATGGTCGAAAGTGACTCTGGTGGCACACCAACCTTTGCCACATCCATGTTCAAGTATTATGGTTCGGAGCTGGGTAAGGAAAGATTAGAAATACAATTGGACGTCATGGGTAGTCAATCCCTTGGATGGGAAGGTGACATGTATACTGATGATGAGAAAACCCTGACCAGAACCTGGTTGCGATCGAAGGCGAGCTCAATTGCTGGCGGTAGTTCGGAGGTTCAATTGAATATTATTGCAAAAAGAGTGCTCGGCCTCCCAGACTAGGGCTGATTATTCTGGCTGTAGCTTGTTAGAATGCGAGCTGCATTTATTTTAATAGCAACACAAGTAGAAGTGCGCGAAAGCAAACTTTCGATTTTGATAGAAGGAGTAACCCGGATATGCCACTGGTATTAAATGAAGAACAAAATATGTTGAAGGATGCAGCGAAAGATTTCTGCACCAACAACACGCCCATTACGCAGCTCCGTAAGCTTCGGGATGAGAAGAATGAAATGGGATTTGATTCTGCTACCTGGCAGCAAATGGTAGAACTGGGTTGGGCTGGTATTACGATCCCTGAAGATTTCGGTGGCCTGGGTTTTGGCTACATGGGACTGGGTGTTGTCATGACAGAATGTGGTCGCACCCTGACTGCATCGCCGCTACTCGCAACTGCTGTACTCGGTACAAGTGCAATATTGCACGGTGGCACTGAGGAGCAGAAAAGTGAACTACTA
>CBDUKY010000323.1:0-4252 GCA_965367925.1 uncultured Pseudomonadales bacterium
TACCCTCTTACCAGCCTCTGTGCGGCGTGCGGCACAGACTGCGGGTCAGGGACAAACAGCAGATGACCCAATGGAAATGCTCAAGGGTCATATGGCATTTGCAAAACAATTTATGGACTCTGAAAACCTTGAAGCTGGTGAAGGCAGGCCCAGGCAAGAAGGCGGGTTACCTGTCTTTAGTAAAGAATTTTTCGAGGCCCAGATGCAGGTCATTGTTGACGAAAAAGTCCCGGTCTATGCGGCAGGTCTTGGAAACCCTGGCCCCTGGATGGATGAGTTTCGATACAACGGTACCAGGGTCATGGCCGTTGTTGGTGCCGTCAGACATGCGATCCAGGTGGCGTCGATTAATCTCGATGTGATTGTTGCCCAGGGCCATGATGCCGGTGGTCACAATTCTCCCGTTGGTGCCATGGCATTGATACCCCAGGTTGTCGATGCTGCCGGTGATATACCGGTACTCGGCGCAGGTGGTATTAGCGATGGTCGTGGCGTTGCTGCGGCAATGATGCTTGGTGCAGCTGGTGCCTGGATCGGGACGGCATTTTTAGCCGCTGAAGAGTCCGGTATCTTGCAACATCAGAAAGAAGCACTGGTAGAAGGTACAGAAGAAGGCACGGTCATTTCACGATCTGTAACGGGTAAACCAGCCCGGATTATCCGTAGTAAGTGGACTGATGCCTGGGAACAGGCTGAGATCAAGCCACTGCCCATGCCTTATCAGGGGGTCGTCTCAGGCCCGGTGATGGCGGCAGCAAGTCGAACTGGCAGAGCAGATATTAATCCAGGCTTTGCTGGTCAAGGCATGGGATTAATCTCAGCCATTCGACCAGCAAAGGATATCTTTGCGGATATTGTCTCATCTGCTGAGGCGTCACTTGAGCGTGCTAGAAGCTATCTCTAATTAGCCTGAGCGAAGGCACACCAGCCCTATTTGCTGGCAGCCACGTCGTTCACAATCAGCCACATTAGCCTGACATAGTCTTCATAGGCTTTGACTCTGAGAAACTCATCGTTGCCGTGAATACCGTTGTTTTCAGCGAGATAAGAGCCGGGTCCAAAGCCATAGGTTGGAATCCCTGCGGCCCGAAGCTGCGCAGAGTCAGTTGCGCCGGTAAGCATTGAGGGCAGTACAACGGCATCTGGGTGTTGTTCTGCAATGATTCTCTCAAAAGCATTGAATAGGGGCGTTTGTAATGGCGCTGGATCATGGGCAGGGCGGGTGACCACCATTGGCTCGATCCTCACATTCGGGTCATCAATGATTTTTGCTAATTCCGCAAATAGTACTTCAGGGTCGGTACCGGGTAGGGCGCGAATATCCAGGGTTGCTTCCGCGCGAGACGGAATGACATTACGTTGATAGCCACCTTGAAAAATAGTGGGTACCACAGACGTACGGATGATCGAAAAGTAGCCAGGACTAATATCACGCAGTTGTTCTTGTACTTCCATCGGTGGATTTGGTTTCAAAATTTCACGGTAGATTTTTGCTTCTTCTTCCGGGCGAGTTGCAGCAAGCCGGGTGAACAGGGTGCGGGTTGTTTCGTTTAGTTCCATGGTTAATGGACTCTCGAAGAGCCTTGCAACAGCACGTGCAAGGACGCCAATGGCATTGTCTCTGGTAGGCACTGAGCCATGACCAGCCTGGCCATCAACAATCAATCGTGCCCGGCGAGGTGTCTTCTCTGCTGTGCCGATGGCGAAACTGACATACTTGTTAGTCTTCGGGTCGAGAATGCCGCGACCACCCTCGTTAATGGCAAACTCAGCCCGGATAGTATCAAGATGATTTTGGACCATATAGGTGATGCCGAGCTGGCCACCAGCTTCCTCATCGGCAACTGCCAAAAATATGACGTCACGGTCGAGTGGCACCTTGTATTTTTTAAGCGCTAGCAATACTTCTAGACTACCAGCCACAATGCCCTTGTCATCTGCAGCGCCCCGACCAAAGATCTTGCCTTCAGCAACGGTGCCTGAGAAGGGTTCAAAGGTCCAATTTTCTCGTTCAACAGTGACCACATCAGTGTGACCCAGGAGCAGGATGGGTTCCTTGCTACCATTTCCTTTTAGTCTGGCGACAAGATTCCTGCGGCCAGGTTCTGCCTCGAAGGTTTCAAAGGGGATATCCGCTTCTTTTAGTCTCTGCTCTAGATAATCCGTGACTAGATATTCGTTACCGGCAGGTTGAGAGGTGTCGAGCTTAATAATGTCTACCAGCGTCTGCAGACTTTGCTTATTGAGTGCAGACCAGTCGATGTCGGCAGCGAGGCTAGATTGGAAAGTAAGCGTTAAAAAAATTGCAGAGAATAATCGAATCATAGGTACACCTTTGGTTAACCCCGAAAGGATAACCAAGCGGTGCCGAAAGGAAAAGGCTAGTCTGCAGCCTTTGCTAATTCTGCCGCGGCAGCCAGGACCCCATTGAAATTTGGCCGAACCTTATAACCTTCCTCGGCAAACTTCGCCCGAATAATACCGTCACGGTCCACCAGGAACATGCCTGGATATGGAATCCCGTAAAATCGATCGCCAGGTACTGGTGCCTTGTTAAGAATCCCAAGGGAGATAATCAGTTCGCTGCCTTCATCCTTGAGTATTGGATAGGGTAGCTTGTGTCGCTTGTGAAATGCCTGACTATCACGCTGGTCGTCATAAGTTACTGTCGCGACCTTGATGCCAAGGGCTTCGAATCGGCTGTTGTATTCTGACAGCTGCACGAGCTGTCGTTTACAGTATCCTCACCAGACTACGGAACGATTGAATAGGATCAGGTAACCGTTTTCGCCACTCAGTTTTACGTTATGCCATGCTTGATTGGACTGGTCAGCTAACTTGAATGCTGGCATGGTTGAACCAACCGGAAATTCTGCTGCCCAACTAGCTGATTGGTCTTCAGCATAAGCGGCAGCTGAGAGCAAAAAGCTTGCGGCGATGATGGTAAGATTTCGAATTATTTTTAGCATGTAGGCACAGACCTTGTTTATTGCTCGATTATTTCACTTCACGCGCCGTTAATTTCATCGATGACGAGCGCGGCCAACTTCAGGAACCGACGTTGAACGAGTATCACATAGAGCGTCTACAAGCAGAACATGCCAGGGACATACTCAGCTGGCAATATCCACCACCCTATGACTTTTATAATCCACCTTCCCAGTCAGAAAGTTATATCCGTGAATTTTTGAATCCAGTACTGCAATTCCATGCTGTATTGGATGCTGAGGATCGCCTGGTTGGTTTTTGTTCCTTTGGCATAGATGGTCAGGTACCGGGCGGTAACTATAATAGTCCGGCGCTGGATATTGGGCTTGGCATGAAGCCCTCGTTCACAGATCAGGGCAGGGGTGATGCTTTTTTTCGAGCCATTCTGGATTATGCCCGCAATCAGTTTGATGCTGATCGCGTTAGACTAACCGTCGCAACATTTAATGAGCGGGCTTTGCGTTTATATCGAAAATTTGGCTTTGTGGTACAAAGTCGTTTTACCGACAGACGTAATCATGTGGACTACATTGTTCTGGTCGTGGATATCGCCCACGATATTCATGCGCGCTATCAAATTTCTCATACCTAGAGGGTAAGGATTGATCCAACCGCCATTACCGACCATTGATGCTGTCGATTGCACCCTTCGTTTTCTCGAGCCTCATGAGGCGAGCAAGATGGTGGCGTTCAGGCTTGAGAATCGTGAACACCTAAGACCCTGGGAACCTGTCAGGCGTCCGGAGTTCTTCACAGAAGCTTATTGGACACTACAGCTAAAAACCTCTATTCGTGAGTTTCAGCGTGGTCTGTCGGTGAGTCTGGTGATCTTAACACCACAACAAGATGAGGTAATTGGTGTCTGTAACTTCAGCAATATTGTTCGAGGTACATTCCAATCCTGTCATCTCGGTTATTCAATCGCTGAGAAATATGAGGGTAAGGGATATATGAAACGTGCCCTAAAACCTGCCTGCGACTATATGTTCAGGACCCTGGGGTTACACAGGATTATGGCAAATTATCTGCCCCATAATGAACGGAGCGGTAAGCTCCTTTCGTCCCTTGGTTTTGAAAAAGAGGGGTTTGCCAGATCATTTTTGATGATTAATGGCAGATGGGAGGATCACGTGCTGACTTCCCTGATTAATCCAGACAATGCGGTCTAAGACTAGTCTGCATTAGTTGCTTTCGCATTATAGAAATTACTTAATATTACCTCTTTAAGTATCTGAATAAATAGGATATTTCAGAGAAGAATGCT
>CBDUKY010000324.1:0-4227 GCA_965367925.1 uncultured Pseudomonadales bacterium
GCTTGAATCTTGGTGTGCTTGATGAAAAGTCTTGGAGTTCGAATCTCCTTATGGATAACCACGGCTCAGACACAACGGGCGAAGTACGATTGTTTGCAACGACTCAATGGCTCAATATTGGTAACCGCGGGCACAATCTGCTCATCGGTGCCTTGCGTTCGGAAGGTCCGGACAGTTCACTATATGGTCTAGCTGAGTACGAACTCCCCGTTACTGATGACGGCAAGGGTCGGCTACGCGCAACGGTCAGTACCAACGAATTCTCAGTAGGTGCTACACAAAATTTGCCAGAGATTATTGGTGAAACTGATAACTATGGTATTACCGGTTCTTATCAGTTTATTCGCAGCAGAACGCGGAATCTAAATGCCCAGGCATCCTACACGCAAAAGGATGTGTTATTCGAAGTAGATGGGCTTGCCCAGCTATCATTTGATCAAAAGATTGAGTCCTTCGCTGTATCAGCGGAATACACACAACTCTGGGATGAACAGCAGTTACTATTTTCTGGTCGCCTGGGCATTGATCAGGGGCACATTATCGATGGTGAGCAAACTGACCAGTCGACAGATTTTACAAAAACCATGGTAAATCTCAGTGTCTTGAAACGCTTTAGCGTCTATAACTGGTTGACGAAAGACGATACCTTTTTCAACTTTGTTTTTAAGGTCAATGCGCAATATGCGCCCAAGTTTCTGGCCTCAGTGGAGCAATTTTCCATGGGTGGGCCAAGTGCGGTTCGAGCCTTCGGCGTAAGTGATGTGTCCGTGGATAGTGGGGCATATGCTGGTATGGAACTCTTCTTTGATCTGCCAATTGACCCAATATCGAGGTTCAAATTGCCCCTTGATCCGCTCAAGCCCTTCTTGTTTTTTGACTATGCATATGGTGTTTCCAGAAGGGCTGGTGGTGGCGGTGACCTTGATGCTCAAATCAAAGGTTATGGTCTTGGACTAAGGCTAAATTGGCCTGGACGGGCCACCGCCAATCTATTGTTCGCTAAACCGCGTTCAGCACACTATGACAATAACTTTACCAATGCAGAAGGCGAATCTCGTATCTACTTCGATATTCTGTACCAGGTTCGTTAGGCGAAAACATGAGCAGACGGAACCACATCAGGCATCAATACTCACGGGCTAACAAGTCCGCTCAAGCTGGTTTCTATAAGCTTCGTCCGATGTTTTCTCATATGTTGGAAAGAGGGCTGCTGGCATCAAGTCTAATCACCGGGCAACTTTTGTTAGCACCACTCGCTGTCGCTGGTCCTGAAGGTGGAACAGTCGTTTCTGGTCAGGGTTCCCTGAGCAAAATAAGTGCACTGGAAACCCAGATATCTCAACAGTCTCAAAACCTGTTGATGAACTTCGATAGTTTTGATCTTTCTGAAGATGAATCGGTTCTAATTTCGCAGCCTAATTCTACTGCCTGGTTTGTCGCACAAATAGTTGGTGGCTCACCAACGGCGATTTTCGGTTCGCTTTCGGCAAACGGACAAGTTGCGCTGGTTAATCCACAAGGGGTTATCTTCGGTGAAACTGCATCGATAAATGCGTCGGGCATATTAGCGTCGGCGATGAGTTTATCCAGCCAGGATTTGTTTCAAAAAGAAGGTGCGGTTTTTGAAGCGGAAGACGGTCCCGGTGGCTATGTGATAAACCATGGGGTAATTAATGCTTCTGTGGGCGGCTCTGTAACTCTGTTAGGTGAGTCGGTAACCAACACTGGTGTGATTGTCGCATCTCTTGGGCAAGTTAATCTGGCTAGTGGTAGTAAGGCGGTTGTCAATTTTGGCCCTGAGCAACTCATCGGTATCGAAATTACAGAAGAGGTGCTGGAAAATAATGCATCGCTGAAAGCGGCGATTACAAATTCCGGTAGTATTGAAGCGGCAGGTGGCACCGTGATGCTCACCAGTTCAGTGAGTAAGAGCCTATTTGATTACGCGATAAATAATGAAGGTGTGGTTAAAGCTAAGAGCGCTGAATACAAAGATGGCGTGATCAAGCTGTTTGGCTCAGGTGGGAGTGTCCTCAATACTGGTACCATAGATGCGTCTTCCGATTTGCCAGGTGGTTCAGCCGGCCGTATTTCTATTGATTCGGATTCCAATGTTGAGATCGCTGGAACGGGTTCGCTTGTGGCTCGATCTGGCTCCGGGGTTGGAGGCGATATTGATCTGAATGCAGAAGTCATATTACTAACGGATTCCAGTCGTATTGATGTTGCCGGTGGTGCTGGTGGCGGCAGTATAGAGCTGTCAGCGAATTCGATGGTTAGTCTGTCAAATGGTTCCTCGATTGTTGCAGACGGTTTGGTTGCAGGTGATGGTGGAGCGATCAATATCGTCGCTGCTGATATCAATATTGAAGGTGGCTTATCTGCTACTGGTGGTGTTGAGTCAGGAAATGGCGGCACGATTGATATAGCTGCAAGTGAAAGTGTTTCAGTCACGGGTCAAGTCGATACTTCTGCACCGAACGGAGAGGTTGGGCAACTGCAAATTAGTGCGCCTCATATTGTTGTTTCCGATGAGGGATCGAATGGTATTTCTGCTGGGGCTTTGTCTGCTTCGATTGCTGATGTTCAACTTGATGCAACAGAAAATATCTCTATTGCAGACTTGTCCTCCGATGTCATAGATCTAGGTAATTCAGATCTATCTATTAATGTTGTTGGCCAGGCGGCAAGTGGCTCCCCGGCAGATGCAATTGGGTTTGTCATGGCAGGAGTTGATGATCATATCGTCTCCACCGGACAGATTACTATTTCGGTTACCGACGGTAGCGTGAATGCCAATGCGTTGATAGAGGTGGCTGGTAGGATAGAGTCTAAACCATTTCCTAAACCGCTTCCTAACGACCCATTGAGGCCTACAAATACTGTGTCTCTTGCCGCTACGAATGGTCGAATTCGCGTTCGAAATACCGGCAGATTAGTAGCAACTGGTGGGGATGAGAATGGTGGTAGTGTTTTATTGACCGCCTCTGGTTTCGATGGTGTGAATGAGGCTGGAACAATTTTCTTTGAAGGTGCCATTGATGCTGGTAGTGAAAATGGTGTTGGTGGATCTATAAAAGTATTGGCTGATCGTGTTGCTTTAATTGGTGAGGCTTCAATAGATGCTTCGGGCCAGTCAGGCGGCGGTGAAATCCTGGTAGGAGGAAATTATCAAGGTGCTGGCGAAGAGTTAAACGCGCTAGACACGATTGTCGGTGATCGAGTTACCCTTTCTGCGGATGCGATGCTGTCGGGAGATGGCGGAACGATTATTGTCTGGGCTGACGAGATTACCCGGTTTCATGGTTCTATTTCCGCAACAGGTGGAGAAAATGGCGGCGATGGTGGTTTTGCTGAAGTCTCAGGTAAATCGCTTCTTTCCTTTCGCGGTGATGTGGACCTTGGTTCGTCTCATGGCAAGGTGGGTACCTTGCTACTCGATCCTGACTCTATTGTGATACAAGGTGGATCATCGGATGGTGATGACCGGGTTGATGTACTAGATACTACTTTCGACAATAATCCTGACGGGACTACTGTTAATTTTGATGAACTGTTAGTTGATACATCAGGCGGCGCGACTGACTTTGATATCTATGAATCAGAGATAGAAGGCACCGATGCAGACATTATTCTCAGGGCGACTAGTTCGATTTCAACTGCTGGTGATTTCACAGATGACACGCTCACCCTGAATACAAACCGATCTCTCACATTGGAAACTCGTAATCTGGGTGGTGGGGAAACCGGCTCTATAGATTTGACCACCAGCGCTGATGGTGCGGCGTTAACTATTGTTGCCTCGGGTTCAGGTGCGATCTCTATTAGTTCTGGGGTTGGTGGCGATCAGGCCACTAATATTACAACTGCAGGGCTCACAACGACAGGCACTGGTGCAATTACGATCAATGCATCCGGAGCAGTTTCTTTAGGCTCTATTTCTGCTAGTGACGCTTTGAATATTACCGCAGTTGGGACGATTACCCAGGGTGCGAGTACGTCGTTGGATATTACTGGCACCTCCACACTCTCGGCAGGCGTAGCCAACGATATTACATTAGGTGAAGGCGGAAACGACTTTAGCGCTGTCGTGATAAGCAGTGGCAACAATATAACGCTGGTTGATGCAGATGATATCGATCTGGGTACCTCGACAGTGAGCGGCAGCTTAAGCGTCACGACCACAAATGGCGTAATCACCGATAGTGGCAATGTCAGTGTGGTGGG
>CBDUKY010000325.1:0-4220 GCA_965367925.1 uncultured Pseudomonadales bacterium
CCTGCTTGGCGAGAATCTGATTGAGATAGTTCAAACTCTTGATCCGGGGGTCAATCTGGTCTGCAGATAGCCGGCGGGTGGATGCAATCATGATTGATATCCCTTCGGCGACGATTCTGGGATCGATAAGGGCAAGTTCATCAACAATAATAATGGTTCTGGGCGAAGCACAGGATTTTGGGTCAAGACCTAAAAGACCGCTGCCTCTTGTGATAACCAGCCGAATATAACCATCTGTTAGATTACTTGATGCTATGGCCTCCTGCATGGCATCAAGTAAAAGCGCCTGGCTCATTGGTACGTTAAGACCAATGGCGGTCGCTGAATCCTCAAGTCGGTTAAGGTGTGCCTCGACCCGAAATATCCGACTGTCATAAAAGCGCAGCCCCTCGAAGACACCATCGCCATACAGTAAGCCGTGGTCCATGACAGATATGGTGGCATCCTCGGCGCGACAAATTTTACCGTCTATTGAAAAGGTTCTCATGGCACTAACTCCTACTTGTCCGCGTCGAATACGTCGCGCAGTTTTTCATATTGCTCGCCGAAGCGCGCCTTAAGCGGCTCGTCGAGGAAACGGGTGACTTTGGTGATGTACACATCATGTTTAACGTAATCTTCTGCAACGGTGACAAAAGCCTGGTTTCGTGACCATGCGGCATCAATGCTGCCGGTTTGGCGATAGTTTGCGATCAATACCACACGACTATCGACAACCAGGGTGAGGCCGCGACCAGACTTTTCCTGATAGAGGGTTTTTTCCACCGGATGGTGATAAGTGGCGCCAATTTGCAGGGTGGGATAACCAAAATGAACCAGCGCGATGCGGACGCCGCGATCTTCTGCATCGGCCAGGTCATGTTGTATCCAGGACAATTCTTCGGGCCAACAGGAAATGAGCAGGGTTTGATTTGCTTCCCTGATAATCTCACTTGCCTTGGCGGCCACCTTTTCCTGGTCCGTGAGAGACCAGATAAAATCTCCGGTCACAGGTGCGCAGGCCTGTTTAAGCAATGGCAGTAGCGCCCGGGTATGGCTTAAGGTGGTGTGTTTTAACTGGTTGAGCAGGTCTTCTGGTGCAAGACCAACATAGCGTTGATTCTGGTCTGTATCCATACAAGGCTGGGCGATGCCTTTCGAGACTAGCTTATTCAAGGTTTCGTATACCTTTGATGAAGGCACCCCTGATCGCCTGGCGATGTCATAGGGGGTTGCTGCTTCCGCGCTGATCAAAGCGATATAAACCTTTGATTCATAAGAGGAAAACCCTAATTTTTGCAATAGTGACAAGGTTTCTGTGAGCATAGATATAAACCGTAACTACTATAGTAGTGAATAAAGCGCTGGGCAGTCTAATGGGTCTATGAGGTTGACGCAAGTGTCATCGCGAGAGAAAGGAATCTATTGGCGCCTGCTGGGCTAGAGGAAATACTGCAAAAACAAGCCAGTGAAGCAGCTGGCACCTACCCAGTGATTATTTAGAAATGCTGTGAAGCAGCCAGGTTTGGAGCGATCAGCAATTAAAAATTGCTGATAAACGAATAGTCCTGCGGCGACCGCTAGCCCCATGTAGTAGGTCCAACCTAATTCAACGAGTCGAACTAGCAGTAGCATAATAATCAGGTATAAAAGTTGAAGTGCGCCGATGATCAGCTTGTCCATATCACCAAACAAAATGGCCGTGGATTTGATACCGACTTGCAGGTCGTCGTCGCGATCCACCATGGCATATTCAGTATCATAGGCCACGGTCCAGATAATATTGGCGATCATCAGGATCCAGGCAACATTGGGTATCTCGTTATTGACGGCGGTAAAGGCCATAGGAATGCCAAAAGAAAAGGCGATGCCAAGCACCACCTGGGGCAGATAGGTATAACGCTTCATCAGCGGATATGCGGCGGCCACCAGGGCGGCGAGAAAAGCCAGGACCAGGGTATACAGGTTCGTGGTTAGGACCAGAATCAAGGCAATAAATAGGAGGCCAAGCATAAAAATGACGGCTTCTGGTAAAGAGATTTGACCAGTTGTCAGGGGGCGATTGGCGGTTCTTTGTACCTTGTTGTCGAAATCCCTATCGGCAATATCATTGATAATGCAGCCGGCTGAACGAGTTAACGCGGTACCGAGGCTGAACACGATCAGCAGATGCCAGCCTGGAAAACCGTCTGCCGCTAACCAGAGGGCAAACAACGTTGGCCAAAGCAACAGGTAAATCCCAATCGGTCTATCTAACCGTGCAAGTTGAATTAGCAACATGAATTTGGGATGACGGGAAATTAATCCGCTGATGGATTGAATAGGGTTTTGCACTTCTGTCCCGTCTCGAGCAAATACGTTAGTATACTTGGCTTCGTGCCTCCTTCAATTGAGGTGTTGAGTTAAAACCAGATAGGTAGTTGGACGAGTTCAGTAATGAGAAGATGGCAATGTATTGTATGTGGCTTTATTTATGATGAAGCTGAAGGATTACCCTCCGAAGGAATAGCACCTGGCACCAGGTGGGAAGACATCCCCGAAGACTGGGCCTGCCCAGAATGTGGTGTCAGCAAAGAAGATTTTGAAATGGAAGCAATGTAAGCGCAAAGCTTCTAGAGAACAAAACAAGGGAACCTAGATGCAGAATGATAACCTGACGAGAGACATCCTTATCGGCATGGCGGCCGGCATTTTGTTAGGTTCACTATTGTATGGACTGGACCTGCCATCGGAGCACCTCTTCAATACGCTGATTGTGGATGGTTTGTTCGATATAGGCGGCAAGGTGTTTGTCATCAGCCTTAAGCTTCTAGTTGTGCCGCTAGTTTTCATTTCTCTAGTTTGTGGTACAAGTAATCTAGGTAGTGGTACCAGTATGGGACGGATTGGCTTAAAAACCGTCTCCCTTTATCTATTCACCACCTGTGTTGCGATTTCTCTAGCGCTCATTGTTGCACTCATTGTTGAGCCTGGTGTGGGTATTAACCTGTCCAGTACCGCTGAATTTACCGCCAAAGAAGCACCTTCAGTGAAGCAGGTGATTATCGATATCTTCCCGTCGAACCCTCTTAAGGCCATGGCGGACGGTAATATGCTGCAGGTGATTGTATTTGCCATTCTTGTGGGCATCGCCATTACGAAGTGTGGTGAGTCTGGCTTACGGGTAAAAGGCCAGATGGAAGACTGGAATCAGGTCATCATGAGCATGGTGATGATGCTGATGCAAGTTGCACCCTATGGTGTCTTTTGTCTTTTGATTAGCCTTTTCTCGAAAATGGGCTTCACTGCCATTGCGGACCTCTTCAAGTACTTCCTGACTGTGGCTGGCGTACTCGTGCTTCACTTCCTTCTGACCTATGGTCTGATGGTGCAACTGCTAGCGCGATTGAATCCGATAACTTTCTTCCAGAGAATCAGCGGCTTGCTGGCCTATGCATTTAGCACCTCCTCAAGTAACGCGACATTGCCGGTTACGCTTGAAACCGTCGAGCACCGGCTTGGCGTCAAAAATGAAGTTGCAGCATTTACGGTGCCGCTTGGCGCTACCATCAATATGGATGGCACAGCGATCATGCAAGGGGTTGCAACCGTGTTTATTTCTCAGGCATTTAATGTCGAGATTGGCTTGACGGGATACCTGATGGTTATCTTGACAGCGACCCTGGCGTCAATCGGTACAGCAGGTGTTCCAGGGGTGGGTCTTATTACCCTGGCACTAGTGCTTCAACAGGTTGGTCTGCCAGTAGAGGGTATTGCGCTGATTATTGGGGTAGACCGACTCCTGGACATGATGCGAACGGCGGTAAATGTCACTGGTGATGCAACGGTTTCAACCATTGTTGCAAAGAGCGAGGGTAAATTTGATCAGGCTGTATTTGATGATCATGAGGCTGGCTTGAAATCAGCTTGATCGTTTGGCTGCAGCAGAGGATGTTGGTTTCTGGTGCCGTGCTTTATATTTGTGAGCTTTTAACCAGATAGCCGCTTTACACCTGACTTATGACTTCTGGTTCAACCAGCCATCTTGCCATAAGTGCCGTTGCTGTTGCTTGATCGTTGGCAATGAGTTCATCAGCAAGTCGTCGTACATCAGGCAACATCTCACTGTCTCGAATCAAGTCTGCAATTTTAAATTCAACATTGCCTGATTGGCGGGTACCAAAAATCTCACCTGGGCCACGAATCTTTAAGTCCTGATCGGCGATATAAAATCCATCCTGGCTTTCTCGCATGACTTGTAG
>CBDUKY010000326.1:0-4220 GCA_965367925.1 uncultured Pseudomonadales bacterium
TGTCGCCTTTTTCGGTTTCAAGAACTACATAGGCGGCTGAATAGTCTGGATCTTTATTGGTAGCGTCTGAACCATCCAGATCATCAGAAGTTGGAAACCGGACATCCGTTGTGGTCAGACTTATTATTTTGTTGCTCATGGTGTTTCTCTGGTTGGGTAGCGGGCTAACGGTATTGTGCCGTCAGCCTGCTGTCAATCAAGGTTTGGCTTGAGAAAAGGGACCTCTACCAGATATCAGATTACAACGATTTTACGAAGCCGCTAAGTGATCTTAAGGTTTCATTGTAGAAGTCAGGTGTCACGTCTGGCATTGCAAGATCGCCCGCATGCGGTGTTCCGTGAACGGTTCTCGCAACTGCGGAGTTTCCTGCAGCGAGTGATTTACGGAAAAACTCCAGACCCTCGTCACGTAATGGGTCCAATTCGTTGACGGAGATAATCTGTGGAGGCAAACCAGCTAAATCCTCGGTAGATGCTTGTAATGGCCAGGCAAGCGGGTTGTTAAAATGTGCCTGTTGCGGGTCATAGACCTTAACCATGGCCGCCATCATGTCGAGATTCAATGAATAGCCATTGTTCTCGTATAAGGAAACCAGATTAGCCGGTGGATTCGCATAGGCGCCACTAATATAGGGGCACATGGCGTAAATACCGTCCACGTGATCGAGGTAACCATCTTGCTTTGCCTTGAGCGTGGTTGCTATTGCTAGATTACCCCCGCCAGATTCGCCGGAGATGGTAATTGTCGAAATACCCAGATTGGATTTATTAGCGTAGATCCATTGTAGAGCGCTGCTGCAATCGTTTAGTCCAGCAGGGAAGGGATAGTTACCTAGCTTGCCACCACCGTTTCTAAACTCAACACCGATAACCACGATACCGGTTGCTGCAATAGCCTGTCGCCAGCGCTTAAAATTCGGGTCTGCTGCCGTCATCAGTACCATGCCGCCACCGTGGGTATGCATAATGCATGGTCGTGGTGTGTCAGAAGGTTCTGTCGGGGTGTGGATGTAGAGGCTTATATCATTGCCATCGACACCCTTGATGACTTCAGTTCTAGTACTTACCGTTGGAAAGTCCGGCATTGCAGCTTCTTCAAGTGGATGCGCTGCCGCTGCGGTGTCCTCGAATGCCTGGCAATAAGCAAGGCATTCTTCATCGGACGATTCGCCGGTGGCCTGTTCGACGCCACCCGCTAGATCACCTGCCATTTCAAGCACGGCGACAATACGAGGGTCAGCTCGTCGGTCAGTTGCAAAAGTGCTGTCGGGATTGCCGAGTCTACCTGGCAGTTCTAAACCATCCATGGATTTTCCTTATTGTTTTATGGGTTTGAACAGTGACATCTCGATTTAAACGGATGTTAACTTTGTTTTCGCTTTACCTTCACAGGAAGATGAGTATAACCATTTACGAAGGATGAAAAGGTTCGTTCAGGTTCAGCCTGGATTTCGATTTTTTCAAACCGTACCAGAATTTCTTCCCACAGGATTCGCAGTTGTAATTCAGCAAGACGATTACCCATGCAGCGGTGAATACCAAAGCCAAAGGAAAGATGCTGCCTTGCATTTGGACGTTCGATATCCAGTGAATCAGCGTCTTCAAATACTTCCGGATCCCGATTGCCAGAGGCGTACCACATCAGGATCTGATCACCCTGTTTGATTTGCTTGCCACGGATTTCACAATCGTGGTTCGCTGTTCGGCGCATATAGGCGAGTGGTGTTTGCCAACGAATCAACTCTGCGACCATTTTAGGAATTAGCTTTGGATTCGCCACTAGCTTGTCATATTGCTCCGGAAACTTATTCAGGGCATAGACGCTGCCAGACATACTGTTTCGCGTTGTGTCATTACCACCGACGATCAGTAGTAACAGGTTGCCAAGATAATTCATGGGTGACATATCTTTGGTATCTTCACCATGGGCCAACATTGAAACCAGGTCATTGCCAGGGTTCTTCAGTCGTTCTTCTCGGAGCCTGGTGAAATATTCTAGACATTCGAGGAGTTCAGCCCGTCTTTCTTCTTCTGATTCAATCAAGCCACCAGGTTGCGCCACAGCGAATGTAACGTCTGACCAGCGCGTTAATTTGCGTCTGTCTTCGAATGGGAAATCAAAAAGTGTTGCCAGCATCATCGTGGTCAATTCAATTGAAACCGTATCGACCCAGTCAAAAGTCTCGCCTTCAGGTAGTGAATCGAGTACTCGGCAGGTCCTTTCACGGATTAGAGGCTCCATGGCAACCAGGTTTGGTGGCGCGACGACACCGGTGACGGTTTTTCGTTGGACGTCGTGAACCGGTGGGTCCTGGGCAATAAAAGTTGTAATACCAAGGGCATCTTCAGGTAGCTCTGCATTGATGGGCAGTCCCAGCGTGATACCGTGGGCTGAACTAAAATTTTGCCAGTCGGAATCAACCTTCTTGATGTCTTCATATTTGGTTAGAGACCAGAAGCGACCTGCTAATTCAGTTTGGTTGAAGTGAACAGGGTCCTCGGCTCGAAGGCGTTCAAAGTATTCGATCCACTTATGTTCACTCCAGAGTCTTGGACTGACAGGCATAATATCTTCAATGGCAATGTCATAAGCCGAGGGGATCTCTCCCGCTTCAATGATTGGATTAGCCGGGGCTGAATTTGGTGTGGATTCTGTTTCACTCATCTATAGGTATCTCTTAACTGATTTACGCGTGTACTGTGTAAAAAACACTTGATCAGGGATTCTAAGCTTTATTCCTGACGAAATCTAAGGCTGGATTGGCATTGATCAAGGCAAAGCTGGCTATTCGAGAAATTGGTTCCGTGTTAGGTTTGTCTTTAAAGACCGGAATTATGTCGAGACCCTTCCTATGAGCTATGCATTAATCCCAAAAACCGCTGCAGGTGAGAAGTTTGTAAGCGCCGCAGAGACACTGACAGCAACGCTCAGGGAAAATGCAGTCAGCGCTGATCAAACAGGGCAGATTGCTGAAGCGAGCTTTCGTGAAGTGCACAAGGCAGGGATTACAGGTGCGTTTATACCAGAGGAATGTGGCGGCTTTGGCCTCGCATCGGTCCATGATTGGATGGCAGGCATGTCTCGTCTGGGTCGTGGTGACGGCTCCGTGGCCATTGCGCTTAATATGCATCTAGGGGTTAGTCGGGGACTGGCGGCGGCCTGGCGAGCAGGCAAAGCGAGTAACAATGCTGCCATGACCACACAGCTTGAAGCACAATTCAAAAGCATACTGGCCGGTGATATGTACATCTGTGCGACAGCCACGGAACCCGGTAGCGATAATTTGCATCCCTATACCGAAGCAACCCCTGTTGAAGATGGTTGGTTAATCAACGGCCTAAAGATATTTGTGACTGGTTCACCTATTGCATCGCATATTGCAATGAATCTTCGCGTTCAGGGGGAGCAGGGTGACACGATCAGTTCGACGATTTTACCCATCACGACCAAAGGCGTGTTGCCACAAGATGATTGGCAAGCGATGGGTATGCGTGGATCAGGCAGTCAGTCCGTTAAATTCGACAATGTGCTGGTACCAAAACATGCAGTTAATGTCGTTGGCCCCTGGGGGCAGTGGAGCGCCAATATGTTGATGAATCGCAATCTAGGCAATTTGCCCCTGTTAGGTGTTTTTCTTGGTATTGCGGAACATGCCCATGAGTTGGCGATTGCATCTGCAACAGCTAGCCAGAAAAAAGGTAAGCCACGCAACGCCGAGCTTCCGGGGATTCAACATATGATAGGTGAGATTGAAATTCTACTCTCCACCGCCCGGGCGATGGTTGCTCAGATGGGTATGATTGCTGACAATTTTGCTAAGGAGTTTGAAGGCCAAAAAGTACCCTTTGATCGTGCCCACCAACTACTAAAGGATCATCAGAGTATGAAGTGGGTTGTGAATCGAAATGCCATTGAGATAGTTAACCGCGCCATGGACATTGTTGGTGGTGGTGGATTTATGGATAAGCATCCATTGTCGAGACTTTATCGGGACGTCCGGGCAGGTCCATTTATGCAGCCCTACTCACCAACCGAGGCACGAGAATATATCGGTAAGGTGACCCTTGGTATCTATCCGGAGCAGTAGGCTCGTGAGGTTGATCGCTGACACTAGTCAGATTACAGTGACCTATTGTTTATTTGCCTGGCGACTAGCATGTCAAAAAGTGCCTCTACACTGTGGACCCCATTATGTGATCAGCTAGGTATCCAATATCCC
>CBDUKY010000327.1:0-4177 GCA_965367925.1 uncultured Pseudomonadales bacterium
TAATATTGGGGTCAGAGTAAAGTGCCAGAGTAAACACGCTCATGACATGGTTTTGCTTCTAAGCTGCTGAATTTCAACGACCCCGTACAAGTAATAGCTTGTCAAGATGACAATTCGTCAGGGTTCGATGCCATAATGCTAACTTTACTCTGGCACTTTACTCTGACCCCAATACTTTGAAAGATTTTAGTACTCAATTTAACTTGTCCCGCGAATATCTGGCAGAGACTTACGATCAGTCTTTGCCCTATGGGAAAAGCGCTAGGCCGAACTTTCTGTTGCCGTTACTCTTGTTTGTTGTAGGTACGGTTCTACTGGTGCTAACTGAGCAGCCTAAAATCGCGGGGATTATATTGATTTCACTGGCTATCCTTGAGCTACTTCATATCAGATTTCGACGTGCCTGGTGGTTGGCCCGACAGATGTTTGGGCGAGGTAAAAATAGCGACGTGACCTTAACCATCAATGAGAAAGGCATCCAAACTCAAAACCCAACAACGCAAACCGTATTGCTATGGCATGATATCGATCGCGTGATTGAAACTGATCTGGGGCTTATTCTCGTCGCAAGTAAGGGAGGCCAGCAATATC
Source organism: uncultured Pseudomonadales bacterium (assembly GCA_965367925.1). Classification (GTDB taxonomy): domain Bacteria; phylum Pseudomonadota; class Gammaproteobacteria; order Pseudomonadales; family Azotimanducaceae; genus JAHRVQ01. The sequence goes on from CBDUKY010000327.1 coordinate 592, forward strand.
TTTCTAAATCACTACTTTCTGATGAAATGATCCAGCAGATTATCGCGAGAAATAGAGAATGACGCGCTATATACATGTGGTTGGTGAATGATGAAATCTGATGCAGATAAGTTGCTAAAGAAAAATGAGCAGCTGAATCATCTAGAAATGGTCAAGGTAATGAGTCATGTACAACGACCCATAGAAGCTGGTGCCTGGATATCCAACAGTTTGATGCTGGAAGCTTACGACGTTCCCTTTAAGTATAAGCGCAAGAAGAAATATAAGAGCTTGAAAGGTGCACGGGTCAATATTACCTATTATCCAGAAATTGAAAAGGTTGCAGGTATGGACATCGAAATCATGAAAGTCGTCCGCATCCGCCAGAGCTAAACGCTGGGGTCAGAGTAAAGTGCCAGAGTAAACTCACGAAAAAATCAGTGTTCGCTTACACCGGAATCAGACCCTCTCCTAATGTTTAGTTGCTAAAAGTTCTGGAAGCTTCTGGGCATCGTCCTGCTAAAACAGAAATTGATCATGCCCCGACTGCCTAGATTTTGTCCCGCCGACTATCCCGTCCATGTCATCCAGAGAGGAAACAACCGGCAAGCTTGTTTCACTTGCAATGAAGATATTGCCGCTTATGTCCACTGGTTGTCCGAAGGTGCTAAAAAATACCACATTGGCATTCATGCATGGGTCTTTATGACCAATCATATTCATCTATTGATGACGCCAACGTCTGCCGATGGCATTTCAAAACTAATGCAATACATCGGCAGGCTTTATGTTCGCAGGTTTAATTATCGATATGCTCGAACCGGAACCCTATTCGATGGCCGTTACAAATCATCTCTCGTTCAGGATGATCAGTATCTGCTCAATTGCATACGCTATATTGAACTCAACCCAATACGAGCCGGGTTAGTCAAAGAACCCGGCGATTACAAATGGTCCAGCTATCGATCACATGCACACGGATGGTCTTCGTCCATCTGGACACCACATCCGCTTTATCTAAGTTTGGCCAAGCGGCGAAGCGTGCGACAATCAATCTATCGGGAATTAATGAATCAATCGTTACCAAACGAGGTTGTCGACAAGATCACCCATTGCGTTAATCGAGGCCTTGTACTTGGAAGTGAGGCATTTCGCACACAGGTCGCTAGAATGAGGCACTAAAAGTGATTTACTCTGGCACTTTACTCTGACCCCAACGCTCGAACGAGGAGCCTACATTGAATTTATTTTCAAAACGTTATCAGGCCCCAGGAACATCTGCGGGTACCCTTGTGCCGGTTCCAGAAAGAAATGCGCCCGGGATGAGGATTCAACTTGTCGACTACACTGCCGACGAGTTTACGATTGAACCTGATATTCAAGTGCATGATTGCCTAACCTACCTTGGGCGCGATTCCATCACCTGGGTTCATGTCTACGGCCATCCAACTAAAGAAGCATTAGAGGAAATGAGCGATCTGTTCGGGCTTCATTCTCTCGCTCTCGAAGATGTCCTCAATCAGGGCCAGAGGCCCAAGGTTGAACCATTCGAGGATCAGCTTTTTCTGGTGTTGAATCTCGCATTGCTCACTGATGAAGAAGTAAAGCTCGAACAATTCAGCATCTTCTTCGGTGCATCCTTCATTGTGAGCTTCGGGGATGGAAGCGATACAGCTTTTAAGCGCTTACTTCAACGCGTCAAGGACCCTTCAAGCCGCCTGCGCGCCAGAGGGTGTGATTATCTACTGTACAGTCTCCTCGACGTGGTCATCGATCACGGCTTTCCTGTACTTGAGGACTACGGCCTTCAACTAGAAACCTTAGAAGAAGCCATCCTCTCTGGAGACAATACAGATGCACTTAATGATATTCACAGGCTCAGGCGAGAATTCATTATGCTGCGTCGAGCCCTGTGGCCCCATCGTGAAGTGGTTAACGAACTCATGCAAAGTGATCATGCATTTTTTAGCAGTGACACCATGATCTACTGGCGCGACTGTTATGACCACACGATTCAGCTCATGGATCTACTGGAAACCTACCGCGAAATGATCAGCAGCATACTGGACATTTACCTCACCAACGTCAGCAACAAAATGAACGAGGGAATGCGTCTACTTACAGTTATCGCGACCATATTTATTCCCCTCACTTTTATTGTTGGCGTCTACGGCATGAATTTCGATCGACAAGCTAGCCCATTCAATATGCCGGAGTTAGGCTGGGAATACGGGTATCTTGCGATTTGCGGGGTAATGTTAACAATCGCCGCTATTATGTTGTTTCTTTTCAAACGTAGAAAGTGGCTTTAAACAGCATGATCTGGTGCTTTACTCTGGCACTTTACTCTGACCCCAGCGTTTCGAGGCGGACGGGGGTGCCGTTTAGGCGGGGGACTCTTGATAGTGGATCAAGAGATCGATTGGAGACCAGTCGATTCCGGTTTACACCTGCACGATAGGCTGCCTCACCCGTGCGCGGATTAAAGGTACGGGAACCCCAGCCTTGCATCATAACCACAACGCCAGGGCGCAACCGATCGGTTATCGAAACCAGGGCTGGTACCTTGCCAGTATCAGAAACTACCAATACCGAATCTCCATCTTTAAGCTCTGCCGCTTCCGCATCGCGAGTATTTACTTCAATAATATTGCCTTGCCCGGGCTTTAGTTTTTTCTCTGGCACACTTGTTTCTGTCGACCAGGAATTCATCATACCTAGTGTGCGGCGACTTATGATTTGCAACGGATATTCTGCTGATCTGCTGTCAGGTGACTTGAGCCGCTGCTTTATCTGGGTCAAAAATTCTTCTGGTGCAAGATTTATCTTGCCATCGGGACTGCTAAGCTTTTTGAAGATCGAGCCAAAATCCGGCCTGGCATCTGTATCACCAAGTCCATGCACTGATTGTTTAATGTCTTGCCAACCGAAGTGTTTTCCTTGCAACATCAATATTCTTGTTAGGGTCATGGGCGACAAACCAAAGTGTCGGCTGTCAACTAACCTCGCTATATGGTTCGCAAAACGGATGAGCGGATTTAACCAGCGCTTACCTGCAAGCAAAGGGGCATCCATGGCGAGCGCCAGATCCCGGAAGAACTCCCATTCGAAGCGCATACCTTCAGGCACATCTACCGCAGCCCGTGTAAATTGTGCCCTCGGCACTGGCGCAAGAGATTGCAATAACAGATTAATTTCGGTTCGCTCAAGAAAGTGATCACCGGGAATAAGCCAGTGTGCATGACGATGGCTTTCACGTTGAAAATGATCAATGACTACGAGGCAATCAAGCGTTTTGAGTGCCGCATCCAGCGCTTCACCATCAGGGCCAGATACAACTGGGTTACCACTATTCATGATGAGCGCGCGAATTTGCCCCTTACCGGGCGTTGTAATCTCATCAGGCAATTCAGCCAGGCTATGAGAGCCGGCGATATTCAGATGGCCGCGAATTCTACTCCGCGCATCGGTCCCAGGGAAAAGTTTATCCCCAGCGACTAACAAATCAAGAATGCCGCTGCCATAGTAGACACCACCCTCTGCCTCCATCCGACCTGTTATGACATTTAGCACCTGGGTTAACCATAGCGCAAGAACGCCATTTTGC
>CBDUKY010000328.1:0-4169 GCA_965367925.1 uncultured Pseudomonadales bacterium
GAAAGGGTAGCCCCGTCTTTGACCTTGAAACCAATACACTGAAGATCATCTGTATCCGAAGCCACTAGCTGAATTCGCCAGACCTCGCTGTCCATTCTTAGTCGCAAGCTGTCGTCGGTATTTTCCACGGCCACACCGAGTACTGCTTCTGCATATCCTTGCCAGGCAGCAAGATCTGTTGCACCAACTTCAATATAGCCAAGCGCACTAACCGCTGCGTCAGTCATCCTTGTCCCTCTTCTTATTGTTGTTTGATCCTAAGATAGCAATGAATCAAGTCGTTAGAATAGCCTTAGGTGGCTGATTGAGCCATGTGCGACTCACCTGAAAAATTGATCCATCGTCCAGACTGGCAATCGCTAGGTACGCTCTCGAATCCAACGCCCAGGGGTTATATCGAACTGCCGTTTGAAGGCGCGATTGAATGCTTCTTCCGACCCATATCCAAGCTGGCTCGCTGCCTCCGAGATTGGCACACCTTCCAACATTCTGCGTGCCGCTGCTTTGAGGCGAATCGCCGTCAAGGTTCTAATCGGTGATTCACCGACAAGCCGGGTAAAACGTTCTGAGAAGGCAGAGCGGGACATATTTGCAATTTCAGCCAGGGCTTCGACGGTCCAGTCTCTGGCAGGATTTTCATTCATTGCAGAAATAGATGCCATCAGCCGCGCATCTGACCAGGGAAACGGATCAAGGCTGCCGTTGACCGGGTTTGCCATACGGAAAAAATAAAAGATGATGAGTTCTGCAGTACGCTCAAGCGTCAATTGGTCCGCAGGCACCTGGGGATTCGAAATTTCCTCAATCACCAGGTCCATGGCCAGAAACAATCGCTGCAGCATCGGGTGCTTACTATTGGCATAATAGATAGTGGACACCGGGGCTAGCTGCATCCATGACAAGATTTCATGGGGCTCTGCACCAACGAGCAACCTCGTTACGTTTGCTGAAATATTAGTGACGCTGTGAGCCAGAAATCCACCCACAGTGATGGTATCCCTCACCGTTGCTTGCAGGGTCCTTTGCTTCTCCGTATCGAGTTGTACGGCACCAGAAATGACATGATAAAAGTAGCCAGCAATCAGCGCTTTTCTTTCTATTTTTTCGCCGGGCGCTAGATCTACCAATTCATAGCTAACCCCTTCCATGCGGAAGTCATAAAGAGATTGTGGTCTTGGAAACTTTCGCGGCATGGTAGCAAGTCATGAACAGATAAAGCAGTTATACCCAGCAATAGGGGTTAACTCAATATACCAGTGCGGAACAAGCCTAGTGCGTCGCCTCTTCGCCCCAGATTGCTTGCAATCGATTGTCTCTGCGGCAGCTATAGCGATAAAGTTTGTAACGCACCGGGTTCTTTAGATAGTAGTCTTGATGAGCTGCCTCAACAGGCCAGAATTCAGTTGCTGGCAAAATCTCTGTGACAACCTTTTGATCAGGAAACCGATCCACAACTTCAGCTCGAGATTTCAATGCGCTTTTTTCCTGCTCGGTATCGGTATAGAAGATTGCCGCCCGATAGCTCGGTCCCTTGTCACAAAACTGGCCCCTGGAATCAAATGGGTCGATGTTATGCCAGAACAACGCAAGCAATTGTTCATAGGTAATCGTCTCCGGATCAAACTTCACTTCAACAGCTTCATAATGACCCACATGATTACCTCTATAAGTGGGATTTTTAAGCTTGCCACCAGTGAAGCCTGAAATCACATCAATGACGCCTGGGACATCCTGATAGGCTGCTTCCACGCACCAGAAACAACCCCCGGCGAAATAGGCAGTCTGAACTGCTGCTGGTTTTGCGGAAACATTGAAAGCAGCGAGACTGCTAAACAGTAAAAAAACAAGCAAGGCGCCAGGGTGAGTTTTCATCAGTAATTCTCAATTCGAGTGATATATAGACCACTTTTAGCCGCAATAGTTACACCCCAGTCACTAGCGGATGCTACTCATGGACACAAATCAGCCTGCACCTGCAAGCGGTGCCCAGATGAGAGCTTATCGAAACTTCTACTTGCACTAACAGTCGCATATTCCTAGTCTCTCATAACCGACCAGAAACACCATGACAGGACCAATTAGTGAACGTCGACAGACTAAAACAAGCCGAAGCAGAATTTTTACAGCGATACCCATCCGGCTTCAATGATCCAGAACTGGTACCAATCCTGAAAAAGCACAATGTTCAACGGATGACAGATCAGAGCCAGGAACTACTTGCTAAAAAATGTTTCGATAACACCGGACCAGTACTGGACAACCTGATCAAGATCGTTAGCAGATCATCAATGGTTTCCATGTTTGAAAAACCAAAGTTCAGGGACTATATCAATAGTCTCGACCTGGTAGAGCGTAAAGCACTGGCTCTCGGGTTTAAATCCCTGTTACATGGGAATCAGAAACGCGGCTTCAATGAAATTGTCGACATCCTCGCTGAAGGAAAAATCGCCAAGTGGAGCGTGATGACAATTGGCCTGTTTTATTTTCGACCTACAGAGGAAGCATTCGTCAAACCAACGACAACCAAGAACATCATCAAGCAGTTGGAGTTAACTGGCCTTGAATACAAACCAAGACCTTCGTTCGAATTCTACGATAACTTCCGTGCCCAGATAAATCAGATGAGAAATCTCGTCGATACCTCGGTCGCACCGAACAACGCGGCATTTACGGGCTTTTTAATGATGACCTTGTAGATGCTCACTAGCCATTAGCATTAACCGCGATCGCAGATTATCTAGCAATCGGAACAACACACTATTAGCCGAAGAACAAATAAAAAATCAGGAGCCTATTTGTGAAATCTTTCACGCAAAACTTCGATATACCAGGCATTTGCTTGATCTGGTTTGCACTTATCACTTGTAGCTTTTCAAGCAGGGCGGCAGAACCAACAAGTCTTGTTGCAGCGGAAAGTGCTTATTATTCAGAAGAAATCACAAATATCAGCAACGACAAACAAGTCAAGTTAGCGCTTGACCATATTCTCACGCTGGAACCTCAGTCTGAAAGGGATCTGATAGAACTCACAGAAATTCCTGCCCCACCATTTAAAGAGCAGGCGCGAGGGATTCGCTTCGCAGAAATGCTAAGAGAAGCTGGTCTAGAGGAGGTCTCAATCGACGCTGTGGGGAATGTCATCGGCCGTCGTCCTGGGACCCATGGCCAGAGAACCATTGCCTATAGTGCCCACCTGGATACCGTCTTTCCTGAAGGGACAGACGTTACCGTTAAGTATCGCGATGGGAAAATGTATGCCCCTGGTATCGGCGACAATAGCCGCGGACTGGTAACAATACTCACGGTACTCCGTGCCCTTGAACATGCTGGCATCAACACCGGGGCAGATGTGCTGTTTATTGGTAATGTTGGTGAGGAAGGGCTTGGGGACCTTCGCGGGGTAAAGCATCTGTTTCGTGAGGGCGCGAGAAAAATAGACTCACTCATTGCTGTGGATGGTGGTTCTGTTGAACGCATCGTCTATGGCGGTGTTGGCTCTCATCGCTATCGCATTACCTTCGCTGGTCCTGGTGGCCATTCCTGGGGCGCCTTTGGATTAGCAAATCCTCACCATGCCCTTGGTCGGGCAATTGCGTTGTTTGATCAAAACGGCGCCCAGGTAGTTGCCGCTGAAGGCGCTAAAACCAGCTATAACATTGGCATTATTGGTGGCGGCACCTCAATTAACAGCATTCCTTTCGAATCCTGGATGGAAGTTGATTTACGTTCATCCGACCAGACAAGACTCGATGAAATTGATTCAACACTTCAGGCTGCGGTCACCCAGGCACTCAAGGATGAAAATGCCGGCAGAACAATTGGACCGCCACTCACCGTCAATGTTGAACGGGTCGGCACACGACCTGCTGGCAAGGGCGACCTTAATTCACCGGTATTACTTCGGGCAATGGCCGCTAGTCGAGCACTTGGTATCACACCCTCACTGCACCTCTCGTCCACCGATGCTAACCTGCCTATTTCCCTTGGGATTCCAGCAATCACCATGAGTCGAGGCGGCAAGAGTGGTGGCGCGCATTCTCTGCATGAGTGGTGGCAAAACACGGATGGGCATATCGCCATACAAATTGGTCTGCTTACCCTTTTGGCCGAGGCAGGACTTGTCAACGAATCCACGGAGTAGTTACCTATCAGGGCCTATATTCCTTTAT
>CBDUKY010000329.1:0-4168 GCA_965367925.1 uncultured Pseudomonadales bacterium
GTTGTTGCTGCGGTTGCAATCGCAGAAGAAGCAGGCAAAGCAGCTTACCCTGGCCCCTTGAGTTCAACGCTGAATAGCACCTTTGTGCTACGTGAATGCAGCACTGACGCAGCCAACAAGGTGATGGGCGATATTGCGACAGGTAAATCTGCAAGCCTTGCGATTACGGATCAACGTGGTTCCTGGGAATCATCAGACACAGATGTTGCCGTTGCTGACAACAAGCTAAATGGCACAGCCTACTTTGTGCAGGATGCACAAAAAGCAGATTTGCTTGTCGTCGCTGCAAAATCTGCGGCGGGTGTTGGCATCTATGTTGTTGCGAGTGACGCGAAGGGTATCACTATCGAGGCTGATGGCATCATCGACCTTACCCGTGACCAGGCACATATTACTTTTAGTGATGTTGAAGCAGTTGAGGTTGCGGCACCTGGGTCCGGTAGTACAGCCCTGGATAAAGCATTACCTGCAATCTTATGTATTACTGCTGCAGATATGGTCGGTGCTGGTGAATGGTTACTACAAACCACAACTGAATATGCCCAGACCAGGGTCCAGTTTGATCGCCCGCTTGGATTCTTCCAGGCCGTTAAGCATCCACTTGTTAACGTGATGTTGGCGATTGATGCTGCAAAGTCTTTGACCTACAACGCGGCTTGCGCAGTGGATGAAGAACCTGAAGAGGCCGAAAGGCTTGCTCGTATGGCAAAAGCGGCTGCTAGTGATATGGCTGTTTTCTCTTCCAGCCGGGCAGTGCAATTTCACGGTGGTATTGGCTTCACCTGGGAATGTTTTGTGCATCTATTCTTTAAACGTCAGATGCACAACCATGTACTTTATGGTGATGCAAAATATCAACGGGCAAAACTCGCTGATATGCTGATCGGTGCTGCGGCCTAAAGCTCAACCTGGCAAAAGCAAGCAACAAAAAAGCCAGCCCCTGAATCAGGTGCTGGCTTTTTTTTCGCAAAGGCAAAACGCCAGAGTGTTCTATCCAAGGCGTCTAGGAAAAGGCAAACCCTTCATAACCCTTCGCCGTGATCTCATCACATAACTCTCGATAAGGACCTACTCCACCCGCATAGGGCATAAACACCCGGGGCTTACCTGGAATGTTCGCGCCCATATACCAGGAGCCTGCTTTTGGAAATAGCGTGCCATTCGCGATTTCATTGACATGGTCTACCCATGCATCTTCTGATGGCAACTCTGCCTCAAACTTCTTCAAATCGTTTTCTTTCATATGCTTGATGAAATCAGTTACCCAATCCACATGCTGCTCAATCGAAACAATCATGTTGCTCAACACCGAGGGGCTACCTGGTCCTGTAATCAAGAATAAATTTGGGAACTCATGAATACCGATACCAAGGTAAGTTCTTGGTCCTGCCGCCCATTTATCTGCCAACGAGCGTCCATTGGCGCCGGTGATATTCATTTTCATCAAGGTACCGGTCATTGCATCGAATCCAGTTGCCAACACCAGTATGTCAAATTCGTATTCATTCTCTGTGGTTTTTAACCCGCTCTTTGTCACCCGTTCAATGGGCGCTGATGCCACATCGACCAGGGTTACATTGTCTCGATTGTAGGTGTCAAAGTAGTTTGAATCGACGCAAATTCTTTTCGTACCAATGGGATGGGTTTTTGGCACCAACAATTCAGCAACAGCAGGGTCTTTGACGGTTGAGCGTATTTTTTGTCGGACAAAATCCGCAACAATATTATTAGCTTCCTCACTTATCATCGTGTCCATGTAGGCACCGATAAACCTTGCACCGCCATAGGTCCAAAAGGTTTCCAGGGTTTCATGGACTTCCTCAATCGGCCGACCAACGATCATATCTTCAGTGACCATACGAAATTCTTCAGGAATGAGCAGATCACCAAAACTAGATACACGACCGTGCTTATAATCCTCCCGGTGTTTGCGGTAGTCTTTTTTGTATTCCTGAACCCAGTTTGGATCAAGGGGGAAGTTTTCCGCAGGCACACTAAAGTTCGCAGTACGTTGAAAAACCGTCAGGTGCCTGGCTTCTTCAGCAATCACTGGAATAGCCTGGATTGCGGAAGAACCAGTACCAATAATCCCAACTGTCTTACCTGAGAAGTCCACCTTTTCATGAGGCCATTGACCAGTCATATAGGTTGGCCCTGAAAAATCATCAACACCGGCAATATCTGGATTCTGCGGTGTCGACAAGCAGCCTGTTGCCATAATGCAGAACTGGGCTTTAATCTCATCGCCTTGATCAGTTTTGACAATCCAACTCGCATCATCCTGATAGTTAGCAGCAGTTACTCGCGTATTCAGTTTGATATCACGGTTTAAATCGAATCTATCGGCAACATGATTAATATAGTCGAGGATTTCAGGCTGGGTAGCATAACGTTCACTCCACTCCCATTCCTGTTCAAGTTCAGGATCGAAGGAGTAGGAATAGGCCATACTTTCCGCGTCACAGCGTGCCCCTGGATAGCGATTCCAATACCAGGTACCACCTACCCCATCACCAGCTTCAAAGACCTGAACGGTCAAACCTAATTTACGAAGATTATGAAGCAAATAGAGCCCCGAAAATCCCGCGCCCACGACAACCACATCAACTTGATTCATGTTCCCTCTCTGTTCAAGCTACTAAAATTGATACCCGGTAGGATAATCCCTAACCCACTACTGGATTTCAAGGAAAAAGCAGTAGATGCTTATTCATATCCGACAGCCTCCTGGAGATAAGACGTGATTCGACGACGCCGTTTTTTACAAGCATCCGCAGCCCTTATGGGCTATAGCTTAATACCCGGTCTTTCTATCGGGCGCCTCTACGCAAGTGAGTTAGAAAATGGGCTGTCCAGTTCCGATCTCATTTATCTCACACCAATTCGTAGCAATGGCACTGAAAGCCGCTGCCAGGCGGAGGTCTGGTTCGTATACGACGGTACCGATGTATTCATTTGCACCGACACCACAAGCTGGCGCGCAACAGCGCCATCAAAGGGGCTGGTAAAAACAAAAATCTGGGTCGGCGACCTTGGCAACTGGAAGAAGGCCAAAGGCAAGTACCAGCACTTACCCTCGTTTATGGCAGAGGCAAGTATTGAACCTGATCTGGAGACAAGGGAGAAGGTGCTTGGTCTATTCGGTGACAAATACCCTTTGAGCTGGCTCCTGTGGGAAGCACGATTCCGAACTGGTCTGGAAGATGGATCGAGAACAATAATTCGATATCAGCCGACATCACTCTCCTGACTCGGACGCACTGAATCAGTTCACTCCAATCGTAAGCTCAGCACCAGCCAATATGGAATGCTGGGCAAAAATCCTGCTCGCGCTTACCAGGAGTTTTTCAATCCAACTTGCTATGTTAGATTGCGTTTTTAAAAGTGACTGGCGGAGATTAACGTGACAGACATTAGCAGCCTCCGCAAAGACTGGCGCGGTAGCGGCGCATCGTGGAATCTAGCTCAACTCCAGACGGCAACCCAGGATGCCCTTCTGATGAGTGATATGAATCTCGCTATTGATATCGCCAGGACTGCTATAACCAAATTCGATGCGCCTACCACTAGCCAGTACCAACTCGCCTTTGCCTATGCAAACTGCGGATCTCAAGATGAAGTCTTCGAAATTCTCAACCCACTACTGGATGTCATTACTGAGCAGGATGAGAAGTATGTTGATACGCTCGGTCTGGTTGGAAGAGTAGAGAAAGACCAATACATCCGCACATTCGGACAACCAGAGGCAGACGAGCATCTTGTTAATGCACTGGAGGCCTATCACACCGCTTATCAATTCTCGAATGCGTCCTACCCTGGCATTAATGCAGCGACCCTGTTCCTTATGGCTAACGACCGTGCAAACGCGCGCAAACTAGCCGTAAAAATTATCACAGAAAACGCAGCAGATCAGGATGAGTTCTGGCAACTCGCGACCCTTGCTGAGGCTCATCTGCTTATTGAGGAATTTGACAGTGCCAGGCACTACTACAAGCAGGTAGTCGAACAGTGCGCTAACAATCATGGTTTACTCGCTAGCGTAAAACGGCACTTACCTCTGATAGCTGAGAAGATAAAACTGCCGCCAGATTTTTACGACATATTACGCGGACCCGTGATCGGGGTTTTCACGGGGCATATGTTCGACGCAGCGGATAGAGAAAGCTCC
>CBDUKY010000330.1:0-4164 GCA_965367925.1 uncultured Pseudomonadales bacterium
GAATGGCAAAACTCCGAAACCACCCAGCTCGCCTACTCCGGTATGACAAGCCTATTTGGTGTGGATGTTCCCTACGCTGATTTCATGGGTGAGGCAGCCGGTGAATTCGTTGATGTAGCCATTGGCTCAGCCGTTGCTGGCGGGCTTGCAGCCGCCGGTGGCGGCACCGCGGCTGCAACCGCAATTGCCGGTGCGACCTCGGCTATTTTGCCCTATGCCTTACACGGCGCAACGGTTGGCACAATCGCAGCTGGTGGTAGTGTTGCAGGCGGCACCGCCGCAACTGCGGCAGTTGTCGCAGGACCAGCAACCATTGTCGCTGTGGGTATCGCAGGTTCAATCGCTCGCGGTGTACAGGTATTCACTAATGCGGCACAGGAGCGACTTTATCAGGACTGGATTGACTCAAGGGGTACAGCACTTGATGTAACTAGCCTTTCCCTTGTCAACGATAAAGGTGAGCAAAACCCAGTTGATAACGCAATCTTACTTGGTGCCATAGCCACCATGCTTGGAGGCCAGGGATGAGCCAGATGAAGAAATCAAATATTGCCTTTGGCCTACTCGGTCTGATGACACCCACACTATTGTGGGCTCAAGATCTTTCCAAGGTGATGCCCGCGCCCATTCCAAAGCAGATTGAGGACCCAGCCCAACCGGTGACTATCGAGACTGCAGAACCACCGGCGGTTATCGACTCCGGAGCAACTGAGGATGAAAAGATCATTGTTGAAGAACTGCTCGGTATTATTTTTCTAGATAATCCAGAAGATTCATCAATGATCACCCTTGATGGAAAGCAAAGTAACGTATCGCGATTTCCAGATTTTCAAAACGTCGGTTTCGACTACCTGGTAGATTCCTTTGTCGGCAGTCCAGTTTCAGTTGAAAGCATGAAACGTCTGCTTCAAGCGGTGAGAATATATTTGCGAAAAATCGGCCGTCCATTTTCTATTGCCTACTACCCCGAACAAGACATCACAGACGGCATACTAAAAGTGGTCGTACTCGAATCCAGGTTTGAAGGTAAGGTTGAGGTTGAGGGCAATCAATTTTTTAGCGATGAAATATACATTAGCGCTATCCGCCAACAAGCCGGTGATCCGATTGACGAAATTCAACTCTCTGAAGATGTGGATTGGCTTAACCGACATCCATTCTTATCAGCAAGCATTCTCGCCAGCCCTGGCGAGGAGCCAGGCACGACCAGTGAGGGTGTTTGCCGGTGCAAACAATACTGGTACGCAATCAACCACTGAAGAACGCATGCTAGTCGGTTTTAACTGGGGTAATGTCTTTGGTCTCGGGCATCAACTGACCCTGCAGGCAGTCACGGATCAAGAGGTTCACCACTCTAAAGCCTTGTCAGGTAGCTACAGCTTCGACTTACCCTGGCGCCATTCTGTTAGCTTAAGTGGTTCCTATTCTAAAACCGATGGTATTGTTGCAACACCATTTAGCCTTGAGGGTGAGTCATGGCAGCTAGGTGCAAACTACACATTGCCGCTGCCCGAATTAAAAGACGGAAAGTACAATCAGCAAATTGTTTTTGGCGCAGATCTTAAAAGCAGCGACAACAACTTTGATTTCGCTGACATTCCTATTTCCGACAATCTAACCCGTGTCATACAAGCGCGAGCAGAGTACACGGGGACTCTGCTTAGTGACTACGGACTGACTTCTGGTTCTATCAAATTGACCGCGGCACCTGGCGATCTTTCAGACCACAATGATGATCAATTTTTTAGCCTCAGCCGCTCAAAGGCTTCTGCTAAGTATCTGTACGGTACGATCAACCTGAGTCACAGCATCCCCTTATCCGGTCTTTTTGAAGGCTGGTCATGGAAAGGCAGAACACGACTTCAGCTCTCAAGCCACAACCTAATCGGTAGCGAGCAGTTTGGCGCTGGTGGTTCTGGCACCGTCCGGGGCTACGAAGAAGGCGAGGTTTTCGGTGATGAGGGATTACTACTGAGCCAGGAGCTTACCGCACCTGCCTTTCCAATATTTAAGTCCATGGGCGGCAAACTACCGGATGCGATGACCGTATTCCTGTTCGAGGACTTTGCGAGAACCAACAGTGTGCACAAACTCCCCGGTGAGCGTAATTTTAACTTGCACAGCCTTGGCCTCGGCTTTCGCTACCAGCTCTCCACTTATGTGACCGCACAAGCATCCTACGGCGTTCAGCTAAAGGATTCTCGTAGTAGTGATACTGGTGACAACAACCGATTGCATTTTTCCATGCAGATAAGTATGTGATCGGTTTTTGCATGCGGATCAATCGCAGTGAATACGCATGCGGTTATTCATAGTGCATTTCCAGAATATTTCTAACTGCATAAACCCTTACAGCTGTAGTAAGGTTAGTTTGATATCAACCGCCTAACGTTGAGAATGGACTATGAAACGAATTCTACTTTGCCTCGTTGCAATATTACTCATACCTGGTTGCATGACCTTCTCCGTGGAAGGTGACGTGGCTAAAACACCTGACTCAAAAACCAGGAGCGAGACCATCCATGGCTCTTTATACAATTTCAACTGGTCCCCATGGACGGTTGAGAAATGCGATAACAGGAAAGCCCTGGCCAGGGTGAGATATCACACCAATGCCTTGTACCTGCTCACATCCGTCATCACACTTGGCATCTATACGCCTCAGAATGTCACCTGGTGGTGTGGTGGTGAGAAGCAACCAGATGACGAAGATGAAGAACTTTACGTACCAGGAGGGTAAACAATGTCTGATCGCAATCTGATTGTGCTCTATGACGGTACATGGAATGACACCAATTCAAATACAAACCTGAAAAAGACCTTTGCGGCTTGTTCTTCCAAAAACCAGGAATTTCATTATGAGGAAGGGGTAGGTACAGCTCACTGGGAAGCCCTGCCTGGTGGTATTTACGGTGCAAATATTGATCGTGAAATTTTAGGTGGTTATCGCTTCTTAAGAAGGCGTTTCCAGGATACAGATTACCCACAGGATAAAAACAAACTCTTCCTGTTTGGTTTTAGTCGCGGTAGTTATGCGGTTCGACGTCTAGCAGGACTGATCGATTTCTGTGGCCTACCTGTCAAAGCGGCTGATGTTGAAATCGCCTGGCAACTCTATCTTAAACAGGACGCCGCAAGCGTGAAGCATCTTGTGGACGAAGGCAGGCTATTCCCAATCTCAATAGAAGCTGTTTGTGTCTGGGATACGGTTAAAACCACAACCGATGCAGATTTTAACGATCACAAGCTGCCAAGCTGTGTTAGTGCTGGTTACCATGCAATAGCCATTGATGAAAAACGCAAATTCTTTCCGGTATTGAAATGGAACAACGAATCCAGAGTCAGGCAAGTCTGGTTTTGTGGCGTGCACTCTGATGTAGGTGGCGGATATTCTGATAATGCTCTGTCTGATATCGCACTCAAATGGATGATTGATGCAGCATGCAAACATGGCCTACGCGTTAAAGCGAGCAGCATGAAAGCATTAAAACCCAATCCGCTAGGAAAGCTACATGATTCTTATCAGGGCATCTGGCTTGCACTGGGGAAAAAGACCCGCGCCATTAGTCCAAATGCATTGATTCATCAATCGGTAAAACAACGAATAGCAGGCGGGCAATATCAGCCGTCTAATCTGCCGTCGACCCCCAACTATGTGAAACAATAGGTGATCGACACCAACTGATCTTCTGCTGTCGATTGACACAAGGCACATCTCATTCGACTGAAAGGTAAACCAGGCTGACCGGGTCTAACTTAATGCAATTTAATTCGCCGGAAATTCCCACATAGCCCGTATCATAGAACGTGGAGTCGGCTTTAAGCCCCTCGTGATATCGGAGCCAGTAAGATTTATATGTATAAAGACAAAATTCCCCTGCTTACCCTCGCAGGCACTTTGCTCGTGCTTGCAACCAGTGCTCATGGTTCAGAACTGGACACAAACGACCAACTTGAAGAGGTAACTGTCATTGCTGAACGGGTTCGATTCGGGGTCAGCGGTCCTATTGAACCTGAGGTGCAATATGACGCGGCATCAATTCGCGGCCTTGCTGTTAGTAGCCTCGAAGAATTACTCGAAGAAATTGCGCCAGACGTAAGTAGTGGCCGCGGTCGAAGTGATGGTGCACCAGTCCGTAGTTCACGCCCGCCTCTGCGGCCAGG
>CBDUKY010000331.1:0-4160 GCA_965367925.1 uncultured Pseudomonadales bacterium
AGATTGCAACATCCTCAGAGTCCAGCACATCTGCCATCCGCACCATAGATGAATTGGTTGCAAATTCATTTACCGCATCAAGGGCAATATGAGAATGTTCATCAATAATTCCTGGTGTGATATGCATACCTGTTGCATCAACCTGAACTGCACCTGCTGCACTAAGGGAAGCACCAACCTCGGCAATCTTGCCATCCTTCACGAGCACATCGGCATCTTCAAGTACGCCATCAGATTCGTTTGTCCACACAGTGGCATGTTTAAACAAGATATCCTGCTGCTCGGGTTTTGTTTTCCAGCCGTGAGCAACAAATGGATAGATAACCGCACCAGGCCCTGCTGCTTCCTCTTCATTTGTATCCGATTCTGTATCCTGTTCAGCATCTGCAACACCACCTATGGGTGACAAGGACCAGCTTACCTGGTTGCCCTTGCCGTCTTCACCCGTGCCTTCCCAGCCGGTTTCCGTTCGCCATGCGCCAAGACGGGTTGCACCCATTGCGTCAATAATCTGTAACCCCAGATAATCATCAGTTACTGTTAGTTGATATTTTGGTTTGTCCGATTGATCATCTTCATTGGCCTTCTCAGCAGCAAGATTGCTTACCTTGTACTTACCCTTGACGAGTTCAACTGTGACATCAGTGGTCTGACCCGCAACCTGCAAGGCATAGTTACCTTCAGCCAGGGCATGGGGCGCATCAAGTATGAATCGCTCCCCGGCTATCCAGTTTTCTTGCAAGCGCGTTTGTTTATCAAATAGCTCGCCGCTCGTTACCAGGAAGTTGGCAATCTTCCCTGCCTCTAGCGTACCGAGTCGGTCATTAACACCAAGGATCTCGGCGGGTTTGCGTGTCAGCGCATCGAGCGCCACGGTTTCATCCAGACCGTTTTTGATCGCCAGGCGTAGATTTGGCCAGAATGCCTTGTCCCCATTACTGGAAGTTAACGCAAAGGGAATACCTGCTTGCGCTAATCTTGCTGGATTATAGGGTGCAAGCTCCCAGTGCTTTAAATCCGAGAGGGGAATTTCTCTTGCATCAAAAGGGTCACTCACATCGAAGGGTTCGGGAAAATCTAACGGTAGTATCAGCGTCGCACCTGTTGCCTTGACCAGATCAATACGCTGATATTCATCACCACCACCTTTGATCACATACTGATCGCCAAATTCATCACCTATCTTGTCTGCAAGTAAGAGGGTCTTCCAATTGAACGCTGAGAATATCTTTGGCAATTTTTCATTGGCGATCCAACCCTCAAGAGAATGGTCTACAAATGGTCTCGGGGATTGCGCGGCGAACCATTTGGCATCGAGATAAGTCTGCCGCAACAGCGCCACAGACCCCATCCGGGATATCGGGTAGAGCTGTTTTATGGTATCCCGCTCAAGATTGTAGTGGGTCGCAGCCCTGGGTAGGATTATTGATTCGTTAACCGTCTTATCCGCAAGATTCACAAGTGCAGAAGACCCCATGGCCACGCCATCTGGCTGAAAAGTTAAAAGGGATGAAAACCCAAGTTTGCGCCATTTATCACGCTGCTTGTCCTCTGGCACAAATGCTTCACTGGCATTAAAGTGAGACTTGATCGCCTCGTTAGGGCTATAGGCGCCTGGCACAGTCGAATCCATGACTTCCTTTTGACTCATGGTCGAGCGTTTGCTGGTTGTAAGTTTCGGCATCCCATAGTTGGTATGAATATCGATTAACCCTGGATAGACATATCGACCGGCCAGATCTATCTCGGTGTAGCCAGCAGGCACCTTGCCGCCTTCACTGACCCTGACAATCACACCATCCTTAACGAGTAAGGTCGCATCTTCAAGCCGGGTACCCGGCATGGTTTCAATGACCCCATGGGTCAACGCATAGGCATTGCTGCGTTTATCATGGACATCATTGACCTGTGCTGTTGGTAGTCCCTGGGCCGCAGAAACGCACAGGGTGTAGGAAAGAAAGAGTATTGAGGCGATGGTCCTTTGCAGACCATGACGAACATGAGAATTTATATTTGAGCGCACAATAAATCCAACTAATTGAGATTTAGTGAGGCTCTATCAAGGAGGATCGAAAGTCAAATGTCCCTGACCTGATCAGCTAATCAGGTCAGGGACAAGTGAACCTAGGCGGTGACTGAATCTACAATCGCATTCAGTGTTTTGCTTGGCCGCATTGCCTGGTTGGCAAGGACCGGGTCTGGGTGATAATAGCCGCCAATATCCTGGGGTGAACCCTGAGCATCATCTAGCTCCTGGATAATTTTGGCTTCATTGTCCTTCAATTCCGTCGCAATCCTACCAAATGCCTGCTTGAGAATTGGGTCGTGATCCTGGGCTGCTGCTGCTTCTGCCCAGTACATCGCAAGATAATAGTGGCTACCACGGTTATCTAGCTCATGGACCTTTCTTGAAGGGGATTTGTTTTCATCAAGGAACTTGGCAATACCCGAATTTAAAGTATCTGCCAGTATCTGTGCTCGCTGATTATCAAAAGTATCCGCCAGATGCTCAAGGGAAGCCCCAAGCGCGAGGAATTCTCCAAGGGAATCCCAGCGTAAATGCCCTTCTTGTTCAAACTGTTGAACATGCTTCGGTGCAGAACCACCAGCACCAGTTTCGAACAGTCCACCGCCATTGATCAGCGGTACAATAGACAACATCTTGGCACTGGTACCTAATTCCAGAATTGGGAACAGGTCAGTCAAGTAATCTCGTAGCACGTTACCGGTAACAGAGATGGTATTACCGCCAGCGCGAACTAGCTCCAGAGAATAACGACACGCATCTTCTGGGGCCATAATTCGAATATCGAGGCCTTCCGTATCATGGTCTCCAAGATAGGTTTCTACCTTTTTGATCAACACGGCATCATGGGCACGTTTTTCATCAAGCCAGAAAACGGTTGGCCAGCCTGTTGCTTTTGCACGACGAACAGCGAGCTTGACCCAATCGCGGATAGGTTCATCCTTAACCCGGCACAGGCGCCAGATATCACCTTTGGCGACATCATGTTCGATCAGGACTTCGCCATCAGCGGCGACTACCTGAAATTTACCGTCTCCTGGGGACTCAAAAGTCGTGGCATGTGAACCGTATTCCTCAGCCTTTTGTGCCATCAAGCCAACATTTGGTACTGAACCCATGGTAGCCGGGTCAAATGCTCCATGCTGCTGACAATGTTCGATGGTTTCTTGATAGATGGTTGCATAGCAACGGTCTGGAATCACAGCTTTCATGTCGTGTAGTTCGCCGTCAGGCCCCCACATCTTGCCGGATTCTCGAATGGCTGCCGGCATAGAAGCATCAATGATGATATCGCTAGGCACATGCAGGTTTGTGATGCCTTTATCAGAATTTACCATGGCCATATCCGGGCCATTTGCATGACAGGCATCAAGATCAGCTTTGATCGCTGCTGCCTGGTCTGCGGGTAATGATTGAATCTTGGCGTAGGCATCGCCAACACCATTGTTCGGATCAACACCCAGCTCCGCAAATACATCTGCATGCTTGTCGAAGGCTGCCTTATAAAAAGTCTTCACACCATGACCAAACATGATTGGGTCGGAAACTTTCATCATGGTTGCTTTCAGGTGCAGGGACCAGAGAACGCCCTTCTCCTTGGCGTCGGTGATCTCTTTATCAAGAAAAGCACAAAGTGCTGCCGCGCTCATAAAAGCACCATCAACAACCTCACCTTCTTGCACTTTTAAGCCTTCAACCAGTGGTTGGACACCATCAGCACCAACAAATTGAATAGTCAGGGCATCATCCTTCGCCATGACGACTGATTTTTCGCTACCGTAGAAGTCTCCTGAATCCATATAGGCAACGTGAGACTTGGAATCACTTGACCAGGCACCCATGGAGTGCGGATGCTTCTGGGCATATTCTTTAACGGCTTTGGCTGCCCTGCGGTCAGAGTTACCTTCCCGTAGCACAGGGTTCACTGCACTACCCTTGATCTTCTCGTACCTTGCTTGAATTGCTTCTTCCTCTTCATTAGCAGGTTCTTCTGGAAAATCCGGTAGGTCGTAACCCTTCGACTGGAGCTCTTTAATTGCCGCATGCATTTGCGGGTTGGAAGCTGAGATATTGGGGAGTTTTATAATATTGGCGCCTGGACTCTGGGTACGTGCCCCGAGTTCCGCCAAATGGT
>CBDUKY010000332.1:0-4115 GCA_965367925.1 uncultured Pseudomonadales bacterium
TGGTTACATTCACAAAGATCTAGTGTTGCGCCCTGTTTAAGGTCGTTAGCAGATACTTACCTGTCAAGATGACTGCGCTACTCTAGTGGCGCTGCCGCCACAGCTGCTGCTTGCTCGGGGATAATTGAATTCAGGGTTAAGCTCGCTGCCATATCACCGGTAACGTTTACCGCTGTTCGACACATGTCCAGAATCCTGTCGACGCCCATAATGAGCGCAATACCTGTCGCAGGGATACCCACGCTCTCAAGAATGGTGGCGAGTATCACGATCCCAACACCAGGTGTACCAGGCGTACCAATAGACGCACCTGTTGCCATGACAACAATCAGGATCATGCCTGAAATGCCAATTTCGACCTGAAAAACCTGGGCAAGGAACAGGGTTGCTACACCCTGGTAAAGTGCGGTGCCTGCCATATTAATGGTTGTGCCAAGTGGTATCACAAAGCGAGCAATACCTGATCGAACGCCAAATTCATCTTCTGTAGTACGCAAAGTCAGCGGCATCACAGCGGCAGAACTAGACGTTGATAGTGCCAGTAGCATGACCTCTTTTGCCTTACGGAGAAAATCCCTGGGGCCAATGCGGGCGAAGATGCCAATGATTGCAAGATACAAGGTGAGTAGGAGTATTAGTCCAATCAACACGGTGGCGACGTAGACGGCTGTGGCCAGTAAAGTTGAAATGCCGACTCTGGCGCTGATGCTGGCTAACAAGCCAAATACAGCAATAGGCACAAACTTGAGTACCCAGCTGACGATAACCATACAGACAGATTGAATAGAACTCAGCAAATCTAAAAGTGGCTTTCGTTGGGACATTTCCATCCCAACCAGGGCGATGCCGATGATGATTGCGCTGATCACTGTTTGCAGCATATTGCCGCTCACGAATGTTGCGAGTGGGTCTTTTGGGAATAGACTCGTCAGCATATCCGGTAGTTCTTTTAGGCTCGGTAAGGTTTGTGCAACCGGGGCAGCGATACTCGCGTCAGCCACATCTGGGACAATACCGACAAGCAGACTGCTATCTATATAGCTGCCTGGTTGAATGATCAGGCTAACGCCGATGCCAATGGCTGAGGCGATTGCTGTCGTCACTGTAAAAAATAAAATAGCACTGATACCAAGTTTGCCGATGTCTTCTGTTGCTTCACCGGCAGCGATTCCACGAATAACAGAGGCGACAATTAAAGGGATGATGATGAACTGCACAGCCAGTAGAAACAGCTTACCTGGTAGTGCTACCCAGCCAGCGATTAGTTCGGATGTGTCCGGGTCCACCATACCGGTAGTTGGACCAATAATGACGCCAAAACTGACGCCAAGGAACATGGCAATAATGACTTGTAGCCATAGTCTGCCGCTCACTAAACCGGTGAGGGTGCTGTTAAGATTAACCAGCGAACGTGAAATACCCAGAGTCATAGACAGTGTACTTTGTGGTAGAGGTGAAAGAGCGGAAATTGCCCTATTGGACACCATCATTCTATAGGTTGTTCACCAGGTCGCAATTGATACAGCTCAAGTTCCACCTGTAATCTACAATTGGCAGCAATTTGTTAAGTAAACAGTTAATGACTGCCTGGTGCCCCGGTAATGAAGAGTATGGCGAGATGACAGAAAGAAGCTTTTGTTGTGAGGTAGATGAGGCCCACCCAACGCTGGTTGGTTCCGCAGTTCATGTGGATGTGTGGTTATTGGTTGAATATGCCTACGCCTGGAAACCGAAAGCGCTGGAAGACAACATTTTACCGCGCCGGGTACTCGATATTTTTGATCAGCTTACCAGGGCGTTTAAAACCCTTGGGCTCAATCTTCGTATCCAATTTATTAAGCAGGCAGCCTCTGAACTACATTCGCCCCGGCTCTATTTTGCTGATGGTAGAGATGGCCATGTGCGGCTGCTAACGGCAAAGATAAGTGGTTATAGTGAATTTCCGTCGTTGTCAGCTGATGAGTTACTAGCAGGTTGTGCAGCAGGTTTTTTGCCAACAGACGAGGAGATCTATCTGGTCTGCACTAATGGTCAGCGGGATATTTGTTGTGCTCGCTTTGGGCGGCCCCTTTATAGTCGACTTCATGAAACCTACGGTAAACGAATCTGGCAAACCACACATCTAGGTGGTCATCGCTACGCGCCTAATTTGCTCTGCCTGCCGTCAGGTTACGTCTACGGTTATGTCAGCCCGGAAGTGAGTGTGGATCTGGTCCGCGATCATGATAATCAGCAACTGGATATTGAGCGGCTAAGAGGCCGTTCTCATTATTTACCTCATGTGCAGGCAGGAGAAATTTTTACCCGCCGGGAACATAACCTACGCCACAAAAATGACCTGGTCTGTGCACCGAACTCAGAAACAGAAGATGGCGTTTCGGTTCAATTCTCAAATGGAAACACCGAGCAAATCGTCATTCACAAGCGAGTCGTTGCTCATCAGCCTTCAGATTGTGAGACCAGGCCGAAACCAGCCGTCGAGTATTTTCTCTAAGACCGGGGGATTTCTAGACTCACCGGCGGGGTGGTGAGACTAGCCGCGAGCCGCTTATCAATTAATCGAACAAGTTCATAAAATATAACTTGAACGTATTCATTTAATAATTTATCGTCATTCACGTGTTCTGCATGGCAGTCACCAGGAAAGTCCCAGTCAGGCAATATGGGGCTCAGGTAGCACCGGCATCTCTAATTTGCGGTGCCCATGAATTTGAAATGAATGAGGAATCCCATGACGCTTTTGAACGATCCACGCCCAATTTCCGCTGATTCGCACGCCCTTGAAGGTCCTGAAGTATTTGAAGGACTACCCGAACGCTTTGGCGATGATGCGCCTCGAGTGGTTCACACAGAAGGTAAGGGTGACTACATCACGATTCCAAATAACCCTAAACGCTCCCGTAATGTCGCGGTAATGGCGCTGGCCGGTACACGACTCGATTACGCGACGCCGCTGCCAAGAGAACATGCCTCTAAACCTGGAGCCGGTTCGATTGATGACCCGGAGGTTCAAGCTTACTTTACTGGTGGTTACGCTGCGATGCGTCCTGGTCTCACTGATGGCGCACGTAGACCCGATGATCAGGATATTGACGGTATCTCAGCAGAGATTCTTTATCCAGGTTGGTTTCCGATGTTTAGCCTAACTGACCTTGATCTGCTGGTTGCCCTGCAGCAGAACTACAACAACTGGATGCACAACCAACAGGTGGCGTCGAAAGGGCGGCTTGTCGGTCTGGCGGCACTACCTGTCCAAAGACCAGAAGCTGCAGTAACTGAGCTTGAGCGTGTGATTAAACTTGGCTTCAAGGGTATTGTGATTCCATCCAATGCCCCCCGCGGTCGAAGGTACAGTGACGAAGAATACGAACCAATGTGGGCCATGGCTGAGGAAGCTGGGCTGCCAATTGGGTTTCACGTGGCTTGTATGTCTCATGTCCCTGACTGGTTGAAGGCAAGCAGTGAGCGTGATCCTATCGTCCAATATGCAGGGTCTCCTGCACTTATTCATGACACGATGATTGAGCTTATGGTTCGCGGTGTTTGTGCAAAGCATCCAAATTTGAAATTCGTGCTCGCTGAATTCAACGCCGGTTGGGTTGCCCATTGGCTCGACAAGGTTCAACAAGGCTGGGCCAGAGAATTTGCCAAAGACTCATCAAGCACCCCACCAGTTGACGTGCTTGAGATTTGGAAACGGCAATTTTATGCCACCATCGAAGATGATACAGCCGCATTACAAACACGTGACATGATCGGTGAAGAGACACTGCTCTGGGGTTCGGATTATCCACACACCGACTCCACCTGGCCTTGTTCAAGCCAGGTCCTCGACGAGATGTTCGAAAACTTCTCTGCCGAGAGCCGCGACAAAATCACCCGCACCAACGTCGCAAACCTCTACTCCCTCTAACAGCATTGGGGTCACAGCATTGGGGTCAGAGTAAAGTGCCAGAGTAAAGTGCCAGAGTAAATTTTCTGGCACTTTAACTGACCCTAAAATATCCCTCGAGAATTGCGTCTCGATTTCAATTTTATTGGTCCATGTTGGTCTGCTGCTGTAGCAGCTTTTGTTTTATTACAGCGTAAAAAAAGGGGCATAAAGCCCCTTTTTT
>CBDUKY010000333.1:0-4108 GCA_965367925.1 uncultured Pseudomonadales bacterium
ACAAAGTGTAAATAAATCCGACACTGCACGATCGACTATAACCATATTAGTCTTGATCAAGCTCCTTGAGCCTGGCTTCCACAGTTTTCAGGATCTCGTCTAGTTTCTCTATCTTTTGCTTTAGCTCTGCCGTTGTATGTTGCACATGGGCTGCAAATATATTGAGTTGTTCTGCGACTACATGCTCGCTGTGGGTAATATCCATGATCTCCTCGAGGGTCAGATCTTCAGGATTATGTAACTCTGGTGTACTCATGCTGTCCCCTTAATAGTTAAATTCAAATCTGTGCAAGCATTGCTTTTTGCTCAACTGCGCTGCAATGCTGCCCTATCCTACACCCAATGCCTGACGCAATAGTTGAGGGAGATCAACCTCGCGGGAATTACTGCAAGACAAGAAACCGCTACAATGCGCCTTTTTCAATTTGCCGGAACCTGACTGATGCTAAATGTGAACGAATACTTCGATGGAAATGTAAAGTCGATCAGCTTTCAATCCGAGACCCTACCCGCTTCCGTTGGTGTAATGGCGGTCGGTGAATATCGATTTGATACTAGCGAACGAGAAACCATGACCGTTGTCAGTGGCAAGCTTACCGTCAAGTTACCTTCTACAGACGAGTGGCGTGACTACCTCGCCGGACAAAGCTTCATCGTTGATGCGAATAAGTCATTTGATCTAAAAGTAGGAACAGAAACAGCCTACCTTTGTACTTATGGCTAGGTGTTTTCGCTACTGGCCTCATCTTCCACCGGCTCCAGTTGCATCGACCATTCCCAGAATCTATGCGACATCACGACCTGATAACACATTAAGCTGAAGGCCAAAAATACGGCTACACTAACGAGAACAAGATTCGGACCGACAAACCAGATCCCAAGACTGATAATTAACAACACACTAATGCTGACGATTGCCGGTAAGAAATCACGCAGGGTTGCCCTGTCACGTTGGTTAAAAAATTCTGCGTTTTCCCCATCCAGTCTTGCGCGCCTCATGTCCTGATGGCTAATCCAGATCATGACCGCAAACAATATCGCAAGACAAGCTAGCCATTTGTCTGTGTCTTCCGTTGCCAGACACTCAATCATGACAAATTGAACAATGCCGATAAAAAATGGGAAAAAGGTGTCCCTACTCGAAGGCACCCAGCGAAAACGCATGACGGTTGTCGCATAGCTAGTCCAGATCAAGATGATGCCAAGCAATGTGGTTGCCACCCTCAGCCAGCTAACACATGCTTCCCAGCTCCAGACATAGAATTCCGGGTGCTCTAAAATTTGCCCCCACAGCAATTCAAACGCCAGCGCCTGAACAATACTCAGTAACGTCAGCAGTACCATGGGAAAGTTATTCTTTGCTCGCTCGCGGATTACACTCACAGTCCAGACTCCTTTTTTATTTCGTTTTCGTCCAGGTAATGGCTTGCTTTCTTTTCTGCATAAAATGCCCTTTGCCACCAATATAAAACAATAGCTGTTGCAACCACTTGAACACAGTCCATCGCAGTTCACGACCCCTGATCAGTAGCTCAGACCATTGTGTTAGCATCAGTAGAAAAGAGTAGCCCCATGCACCAACCAACCCTGGAATCTAACCGCATCCAGTCCCTCGATGTATTAAGGGGCTTTGCCCTGTTAGGCATATTGCTACTGAATATCATCGGCTTTGGTCTGCTCTCTTCAGCTTATTCGAATCCCGGCTTTGATGTCACATCGGACATAAACGCAACGCTAATTACCTGGGGCACTGTGGAACTGTTTGCAGAAGGCGCGATGCGAGGCCTGTTTTCAATCTTATTTGGCGCTGGCGTGCTGCTTTTTACAACCGGCGAGCATGGTAAAAGTGGTTGGCTCCACTATAAACGTACCTTCTGGCTCCTGATATTTGGTCTTGTCGATGCTTATATCCTACTCTGGGCTGGCGATATTCTGATCAACTATGCGGTCGCGGGTGCGCTGCTGTTTCTCATAAGAAACCTCCCGGGCCGTCACCTGCTAATCATCTCAGCGACAATTTTAATCATCATGTCAGGTGTTCATGCAACTATCGGCGCTGGCCTAAAAATAGCGTTTAACGCCCATCAAGAGCTTGTGACAACTGCAGATCCGAACAGTCTGCCTGAATCAACCGTCGAACTGGCAGCCGTCTGGACTGATTTTCTTAGCGACTTTGAGCAATCCGAGGCGGATCAATTAGCAGAGCAACATGCTCGTACCAGTGATTATGCGAGTGCATTCAAATGGAACGCGAAACAGACCAATGAGATGCTCAGCTTCGTCCTGCCAGTGTTTTTTATCTGGGATTCGTTGATGATGATGACCCTCGGTATGGCGCTTTATAAAAGCGGTGTATTACAGGGCCAGAGAGAAAATAGTTTTTATATCAAGCTTATGCTGGCTGGATTTACCGTTGGACTACTCACCAATGGCTATGAGGTGCAAAGCGCCTATTCAAGTAACTTCAATATCTTTCACACCTTTGCCCAGATGCAACCCACCTATCATATCGGTAGAACAGGCATGGCACTGGGTTATGTAGGGCTTGTTGTATGGTTAACTAAAATAGGATTCTTACCCGGATTAAAAGCGCGACTCGCCAGCGTGGGCCGAATGGCGCTCACCAACTATCTGATGCACTCAATTATCTGCGCCATCATTTTTACCGGACCTGGTTTTGGACTACTGGGTAAATTTTCGAGACCAGCGCTTTACTTTTTCGTCTTTGCCATCTGGATATTGCAACTGATTTACAGTCACTGGTGGCTTCAACGCTACACGTTTGGTCCCGTGGAATGGTTATGGCGCGCACTCACCTACGGCCAAAGACCTCAGTTTACTCGTTAGGTTCGCAGCAAAAACTAAACACCACCATCATGGGCTTCAGCACCCATTCCGATAATCATCTCTCTGAGTGATTCCTGGATAATATCCAATTCAGCTTCATCAGTACCGCGTATAACAAGATTGGTGCCGTAACCTGATTCTCGATAAAAAGGATAACTACCTATATCCACATCCGGATGTTTGTCTTGCAACTCACCGAGCTTCTTAGCAACCTGACTTTCACCCAGATATGCACCGATGGTTCGTGATCGTACCGGGTCAGTGCCACCAAGGCGCTCTTTCGTCAATGCGCTCACCATGGCTTGCATTACCATGGGCACCCCGGCCATGACAAAAACATTGCCAATTTGAAACCCTTGCGGCCCACCGGTTGGATTATCAATCAAGGTCGCCCCTCTGGGGACCCTTGCCATGAGCAGCCTTGATTCCATCACTTCTGGCGGGGCTTCACGACGGCGGATACGTTCCTCGATTTCCGGATGATAGATAACGTCTGTACCGAACGCCTTTGCCATACAGACCGCAGTAATATCATCGTGGGTCGGGCCAATCCCACCAGTTGTGAACACATGATCAAACTTCTTTCGGCATTCGTTCACAGTTTCGACAATGGTCTCTTCAATGTCGGGAATTACCCTTGCTTCGACCATGCGCACACCAAGTTCATTGAGCGCCTTTGCTAGATGATTGAGGTTGGTATCCTGGGTTCTGCCTGAAAGTATTTCATTACCGATGATCAGCATGCAGGCAGTGACTGTTTTACTCGCCATAAATTGGTCCAGCGTTAAAAGTTGAAAACAGTGCCTATGATAGCCCTGTTATTGGGTGCTGCGCCATTGTGTATCTCGCTGATAATCCACATAGCCTTGTAGGCTACGGGTTGCATCTGGCTCAAATACACAATCAGATAACGCCGCGGTTTGCATCAGATCTACCCGAAAAGACCGAAAGCCATTACGCAATTCACACCAGGCGCCAAGCGTCCATTTATTGCCCCAGAAGAAAAGTAAAAACGGCCAGATGACCCGTTCTGTGTCTTCCCCCTTCAAAGAGCGATAGGTCACCATCAACTTGTGATTGGTATCAATCGCCTTCCTGATCGCCTCCAGATTATTCGAGGTTGTTTCATTTAACTGAAAGCCTGGGACAACAATTTCTTGTAACTGAATTTCCTTACGTAGCTTCTCTGGCAAAATAGACTCTATCTTACGTAGTGCGGTGCTGGTTACTGACCCCAACTGTTTGTCAGACCAGGCTTTGA
>CBDUKY010000334.1:0-4099 GCA_965367925.1 uncultured Pseudomonadales bacterium
CTGCCGCCCGTTAGAGAATGTTAGTGCTACTCTGCAGCTAACTTATCTTCTGCGCTGGCAAGTATCGATTGCTGGGATTTTTGAATCGCGATTAATTCTGATGCTGAAACTACCTTGATCCCTTCTGCTTCAAGGGTTGGAATTGCGACTGCCAAAAATGCAAGGGTGCTGCTGTAGGGGTGGCCGATTGCGATAGCTGTGCCCTTCTGTTTTGCCTTTCTAATGAGCTTTTTAAACGAGTCTTCAATTCCATTCAGGGTCTGTTCGTTGTCGAGAAACACGTCTCGTCTTGATGAGAGCACATTGTTGTTTCTGGCGACCTGATAGGCGATAGATTTCTCTGTGGTTCTTGAATCGACGAAAAACAAATCGTGTTGCTTTAGGGCTTCCATTAGCCAGGTCATTTGTTTTTCTTGCTGGGTCAGGTAGCTACCTGTGTGATTGTTAATCCCTTGAGCATAGGGAACTCCTTCGATGGCAGATTTTACCGCATCGAGAAAGTCGGCTTTGTTTTGTGCGCTAGTCAGCGCGCCAGGACCAAGAGGGTGGTTAGTCAGGTTTGCCATGGGCAGGTGGACAATGACTTCTTTGCTGGATTCATGGGCGGTTTTTGCTAGAGACGTTGCATACCGTGTGTGAGGCAATACCGCGTAGGTAATTGGCCCAGGTAATTCGATTGCCTGTTGACCACGGCGCAGGTTATTACCCATGTCGTCAATAATAATGGCCACATAGGCTGGTTGCGCCGATGCGAAGCCTGGCATTAGTGCGCTTGTTAGCGCCATAAAGATTGCCACTAGACGTAATCGCCTACGAGGGCATTGCATAGTGCTAGCCCTGGGGCTGTTTGGTTTTAGTTGCTAGAATATTTAAACCCTTCAATAGGGTTAGTGCCTCGTTTAGCTGATAGTCAGTTGCAGCAAGGTCAACCTTTTTCTCCTTTTCAGGATCTTTTAGATCTTCATCTGCAATGCCATTGCCGTTGGCGAGATGCTTGGGAAGATCGCGTTCCTTGAGTCTAAAAGGATTGCTTTTGATCCTGGTGACTTTTGAGCGATCTACCCAGATATCAGGCACGATACCTTCAGCCTGTATCGAGCGGCCATTAGGGGTAAAGTAGAGCGCTGTCGTTAGCTTGATCGCCTTTTCATTGTTTAGTGGTAGCACAGTTTGTACTGAACCTTTGCCGAAGGTGCTAACCCCCATTACAATTGCGCGACCGTGATCTTGAAGTGCACCAGCGACGATTTCTGAGGCGGAAGCACTGCCTTCGTTGACGAGCACGACCATGGGAATACCCCTGGCAGAGTCTGGTGTTGAGGCGCTAAATCTGAGATCGGCATTGGCGATTCTGCCGGTGGTATAGACAATGAGGCCCTCATCAATAAACACATCGGAAACCTCAACAGCGGACTGTAGTACGCCGCCAGGGTTGTTTCGCAGATCCAATACCAGACCTTGTAAGGATTCTTTTTCCATCATGTCATTGACGACTTTTGCGACTTCCGCGCCAGTGCCGCTTTGGAACTGAGCGATGCGCAGATAACCGAAGCCATCTTCTAGCATCCGCGAGCGTACGCTTGCGACCTTGATAACTTCTCTTAGGAAGGTGAACTCTAACGGTTTGGGCTCGCCCTCACGGATCACGCTCATAGATATCTCGCTACCAGGTTCGCCGCGCATGGATTCTATGGCCTCGTTAAGAGCAACACCCTTGACGGGTTTACCGTTCATCTCAACAATGAGGTCACCGGCTTCTATGCCAGCTTTTTCTGCCGGTGTGCCATCCATGGGCGTCACAACGCGTAGAAAGCCACCGTCCATGGATACCTCGAGACCCACGCCACCATAGTTGCCGGTTGTGTTCTCTTGTAAATCCGTGAAGGTTGCACGATCAAGGTAGGCGGAATGCGGGTCCAGGTGTGACAACATACCCTTGATAGCGTTCTCCAGGAGGGTACGATCATCTATTTCTTCCACATAGGCATTGCTGACCCGGTCGAATACCTCTGCAAAAACGCGTAGCTCGTTAAGCGGCAAGCGAGAAGGTAATTCTTTTGTCGCTTCGGTTTCTGCAGCCCCAATACTCATGGTGAATGAAGCGGCAGTGATTGCCGCGGCAACACCAGCGATGACCGGGATTCGTTTTACAAATGACATGATCTAGTACCTCTAATTCATTCTGCTGCTAAAACAATCTTTCTGTTCCAGATAAGCAGGTATTACGCAGTTTGTGACGCGTTGGTTCGGATATCAGGCAGTCTTGTTCGCTGGCCTCGCTGAACACCACAATTGTGGGTCAGACGGTTTGCCTGCACTGCGGATCTCGAAGTACAGACCGTATTCTTGTTGGCCGCCTGTATTACCAACATTAGCGATCATATCGCCAGCAGAAACCCAATCACCTGCTTGACGATAGAGTACCTGATTATGACCGTACAAAGACATAAAACCTTCACCGTGACTGACGATGATTAACAAGCCAAAGCCTCGTAACCAGTCTGAGAAAACAACCCGCCCATAGTGCACAGCATGCACGGGCTCACCCTCATCTGCAGCAATAAAGACACCATTCCAACGCAACTTTCCGTCACTACGACGATTGCCAAACTTCTGGCTGATTTTGCCGGCAACGGGTAACAGTAAATTGCCTTTCATTTCCGCAAAGGGTCTGGCATCGGCTGGTGCTGATAAATTCGTAATGCCAGCAGCGATGCTTGTCATAAGCTGTTCTAGCTGCTCGCGATCTGCCAGACGTTTATCCAGCAGGGTGCCTGTTTCTGCAATCTCACGCACCAGCGCTGCAAGTACCTGCTTATTCTCTGATTGGACAGCTAATAGACCGTCCCGTTCCTGCTGCAATTGCAATCGATTGGATTTCAACTGTGCATTCTGTTGATTGATTGCCTCACCAATATTTTTTAGCTGTTCAAGGGTGGTCTCATATTGTGATATCTCAGCGAGACGAGCCTGATTAAAGTAGTCGTAATAGTTGACCATACGGCTCAGCTTATTTGGGTCTTGTTGGTTCAGCACTACTTTGAGATAGGGCTGTTTGCCTAGCTCGAAGGCCGCGCGGACCTGCTGGCTGATCTTGTCTTGCTGGGCAACCTTGTCTGCTTGTAGTTTTCGTTGCTGAATCGACAAGGAGGAGAGCTTATCCTCGCCCTTGTTCAAGGCTTCCTTCATAGATTCAATGCGCTTGATGATGTCGCTAATCGCCTTTTCATTTCCTTCAAGGTTCCGTTCTAGTTTGGAACGTTCTCCCTGAGTGCTCTCAAGCATTTTGCGAAATTTGGTAATTTCATCTTCCAATGCCTGTAGCTCTGCCTGAACCTGTTCAGGGGTCTTTTCATTGGCGGCCTGGAGCGGATGGCTATAGACCAGCGCAAGAAGGAGAATGAGAATGATTGGTTGCATCATGAAGCGGAACTTTGTTGCTGGCTGTTTTCGATGAGTGAGTGACCAGTCATTTCTTTTGGAATACCCAGTTGCATAATTTCTAGTAGCGTTGGTGAAACATCACTTAAAGCACCACCGCCGCGCAGTTCAAGTTGTTTTGTACCCAGATATACCAGTGGTACAAGTTCGCTTGTATGGGCTGTGTGCGCCTGGCCTGAAACATGGTCGCTCATTTGCTCAACGTTACCATGGTCAGCTGTAATTAGGCAGTGACCACCGACCGATGTCAGTGCCTGCTGGATTCGAGCGAGGCAAGCGTCAATGCATTCCACAGCCTCAATTGCCGCGGCCATATTACCAGTGTGGCCGACCATGTCTCCGTTCGCGTAATTACAGACAATTAGATCAAAGTCACCAGAAGTAATTGCTGCGACCAACTTGTCTGTTAATTCTGGTGCGCTCATTTGTGGTTGTAGATCATAGGTTGCAACATCGGGAGAAGGAATAAGCGACCTGACTTCGCCTTTGAAAGGTTCTTCTCGACCACCAGAAAAGAAAAATGTGACGTGGGCGTATTTCTCCGTTTCCGCCATGCGCAGCTGCGTCATATGCTGCTGCGCCAGGTAGTCACCCAGCACATTTTTCAGTGGCGTGGGGGGAAAGGCGCAGCTGGTGTTGATATCTGCGGCGTACTCGG
>CBDUKY010000335.1:0-4097 GCA_965367925.1 uncultured Pseudomonadales bacterium
TATGATTAAAAGCAGCAACAAGGCAAATTTTCTTTGATAACAACATGCCATTGCCAAACACATCACCTGACATATCGCCGATACCCACAACCGTAAAGGGCGTCTTCTGGACATCAACGCCCTGGTCTCTGAAGTGTTGCTGAACCGACTTCCAGGCACCCCTCGCCGTAATACCCATTGCCTTGTGGTCATAGCCCACGCTACCACCAGACGCGAAGGCATCACCAAGCCAGAATCCATTTTCTTTGGCGATTTCATTGGCAATATCAGAAAAGGTTGCGGTGCCCTTGTCTGCAGCAACAACAAGATAGGTATCATCATCATCGTGACAAACGACATCAATCGGCTTCACAACCTTACCCTTTACAAGATTGTCGGTAATGTCCAACAATCCCTGAATAAAGATTCGATAACAGGCTATCCCCTCGGCCATATAGGCATCTCTGTCATCGTTCTGCGGTAGCTGCTTGGGTAAAAAGCCGCCTTTTGCCCCCACTGGCACAATGACGGAATTCTTCACCTGCTGGGCTTTCATCAGCCCCAGGACTTCCGTGCGATAGTCTTCACTACGATCCGACCAGCGCAATCCACCCCTGGCAATCTTTCCGCCTCGAAGATGAACCCCTTCAACCCGTGGTGAGTAAACGAAAATTTCATAGGCTGGTTTCGGATCAGGCATTTCTGAAATTTGCCCGGGTAGAAACTTAAGAGATATGTGTTCTTTGTTGCTACCATCTTCATTTGTCTGGTAGAAGTTTGTCCGCTGGGTTGCCTTGATCATCTCAAGAAAGCCGCGCAATACCCTGTCATCTGCAAGATTCACGACATCTTCCGCGACCTGGGCGAGAATCTTCTTCTCCAGAGCAACCATGACATTTGGCGCTGCGGTTAGCTGGGGATTAAAACGGGTATCAAATAGCTCAAAAATAAGCCGTGTGATAAGTGGATATCTGGTCACACAATCAGCAATAAATTGCTGGCTGCTGGCATTTTGTACCTGACCATAGTATCTCGCATAGGCTCGAATCAGACTGATCTGACGATGATCCATGGTCGCGGCAGGTACCAGTCGATTAAAGGCGTCATTTTCCTTGCCACCGCGCCAGATAGACTGGAATGCCTGCTCAAAAATTCGCTTTATCGCATCAAAACCATCTGAAACATCAGTGGTGAATTCAAGGACAAAATCATGCACCCACACTTCAATTTTTTTCCGTTTGTTGCCAGGTTTGCCTGCCAGATGGAGTTCGTAGGGGTGCTGCTCCACGGTCTTCGCCCCCAGATTTTCGAGTATCGGAATGACATCGGAAAGCGGTAATGCACTACCCTTATGCAGGAGTTTGAAATGTACCTGACCCTTGGATCGATAAAGCTTCAGGGAAAGAGGTTGATCCGTACTTAACCGTTCAATCAGCACGAGGTCACGAAAAGCGGATTTGACACTATAGTCCGCCTGGTAGCCCGGCGAAAAAATATTTCGATAACTTCGCCATAGTCTATCCGCTTCAACCTTATCCCGACTTTCGTAAATAAGAGACTGTAAATCTTCTCGCCAGGAACGGGTTAACTGGGCAATCTCTGCCTCTAACTTCTCTGTATCGACTTCCTTTTGTTTTGAAATACGCAGTACAAAGTGGGTCCTCGTAAGCGCAGATTCAGAAAAGAAAGTCGAGAACTCTACTTCTTCTGCATCAAACGCCTGCTCCAGTAATTCTTGTAACTCTATGCGCAGTTCCGTGTTGTAGGCATCTTTGGGTAGGTAAACCAGGCAGTTGGCAAAATGATCATCCTGCCGAACAATTAGTCTGACGATCCGTCTTTCTTGCAGTGCGTAAATGCGCATCACAAGGTCTGCCAGGGTTTCTTTGTCGGAGAAGAAAAGCTCTTCCCGCGGTAAAATCTCAACAAGTCGACTTAACTCACGCCCCTTGTGACTAAGTGGGTCGATATCCGTGGCGGTAAATATACTTTCAACTTTTTCTCGAACCCCTGGGATTTCGGCAGGATTCTGGTTGTATACCGTTGCGGTAAATAAACCAACGAATCGACCAACGCGAACCAATTTGCCATCCCGGCGCTCAGCGATCGACACTGAATCGAGATAAGCCGGCCTGTGCACACGACTTCTGATGGGTAACTTCTCAAGTCGGAGCCGATCTTGTGGTGGCAGTAATGGCATGCCATCCGCAGACATTTGTGGACGCACGAGGCCAAGACGAGAACCGTTCACCAGGCGTAGCTTACCCTTGCTATGTGCCTCGTATTCTTCGTAACCGAGAAAGGTAAAGTTGTTGGCGTATAACCAACGCAAAAACTGATTGTCCTCGTTATCAATCCCACCCGCCTCGGCGTCATCACTCCAGAGTAAAAGCTGTTTCCGCATACTAGAAAAATCATTCACTACCTGTGATACCAGCTTTAACACCTTGAACAGGTTTTGCCGCAGATTGGTCGGCACGACTGTACCTTCAACTTCCAGCCGAATCAGACTTTCATTGATTTCAGCATCCTCACTAATGACCAGCTGCCTACCCCGGCGCACAACACCCATCAGACATTGTTGAACATCGGACAGCACTAGCTCACAGCGATTAAGCTCCATTCGGACTGAATCAAGTAGAAACGGCAGGTTGGCACTGGCGATCTCGACAATGAGATGATTGCTGTCGGATTCAACAATCCTGATCTGCGGCGCTTCACCCTTGAAGTCAGCAAAAAATCGCCAACTGGACTCTACCCGCTGCACCACCTCATCCCAGCTGCGTTGGTTGATATCTGCCAGAGACTGATCGGCAAAAAAGTGCCTCGCGAACACCCTGATAGCTTCACCTTTGATCTTTAGTCGGCGGGATAATCCAGATTGAAAGGCCGCTTTACTATCGACTTTAATCATCTTCATTTGATACACCTGACGCACTCGGCAATGAGATTGTAGTGAATTTTAGCAAAGCCTAACCAACAGCCCTACCGAAGCTTGCATTTTATTTCTTTAATCCCAACATTCAGGGCTTCCGGCTGGCAATCCTGCTGCATTGCGATTAGCCTATGCCTGCTTAAACACGCGTTGAACAATCGAGAAATATTGCGGTCTATAATAGCCGCTGAAGTAGCAGCACAGATATACCAGCCAGAATTAAGTCCCTGGATGCTACGACATGATTGGAACACAAAATACATACAACCCACTCACTCAACATAAGCGAAATATGCAGCATCGCGATCAGATACTTGAACTTGAAAAATGGCTTTCCGGACAAATTATTGGTCAGGAAACACTCGTTAACCGGCTACTTATTGCGCTTCTGGCAGATGGTCACCTGCTGGTGGAAGGCGCCCCGGGGTTAGCTAAAACCAAGGCGATTAAAACCCTGGCCCAGGGCCTGGTAGGTGATTTTCATAGGATTCAGTTCACACCAGACCTGCTCCCTTCCGATATTACCGGTACAGAAATTTATCGTGCCCAGGAAGGTAGCTTTATGTTTCAACAAGGGCCTATTTTCAATAACTTGATTCTCGCAGACGAAATCAACCGGGCACCGGCAAAAGTACAATCGGCGCTGCTTGAGGCGATGGCGGAACGACAGGTGAGTGTGGGACGAGAAACCTACCAACTACCAGAAATGTTTCTTGTTATGGCAACCCAGAATCCTATCGAGCAGGAAGGTACCTACCCCTTACCGGAAGCCCAACTCGACAGATTCCTGATGCACGTCACCATCGGCTATCCAGATGCCGCATCTGAAAGAAACATCCTTCAACTCGTCAGAAATGAGAACCTAAGTCAGGATAGCGGCGAGGCCAAACCAGGCCCCAGAGTTTCACAACAGGCTATCTTTGAGACACGTAAAGAGATTCTCGGTATGCATATGGCGCCCGTGGTGGAGGACTATATTGTCCAACTGACCATGGCGACCCGGCATCCAGAAGCCTACGGAACCGACCTTGCCAACTGGTTGGACTATGGTGCATCTCCCAGGGGTACAATTGCCCTTGATATTTGCGCCAGAGCAAACGCCTACCTACTAGGGAAAGATTTCGTCAGTCCTGATGATGTCCAGTCCGTTGTTCACGACGTGTTAAGACACAGAATCATTGTT
>CBDUKY010000336.1:0-4094 GCA_965367925.1 uncultured Pseudomonadales bacterium
CAGCATTATTATCATGACGGATGCTGACGTTGATGGCGCTCACATTAAGACCCTACTCCTAACCTTCTTCTTCCGTCATATGCCGGAGCTAATTGAACGTGGCCATGTGCTTATCGCACAACCGCCGCTTTATAAGATGAAGCGCGGCAAAACAGAACGATATATCAAAGATGAAGCTGAACTAACTAGCTATATTCTTGAAGTAGCGCTTGAGGACGCAAGGCTCATCCCTACCCAGGGTGCAGAGCCAGTAACGGGCCCTGAGTTGCGTAAATTGGCTGAAGACTACTATCAGGTACAAGGCCGGGTAGAAAAACTCAAACGAGTATTTCCATCGGAAGTACTAGAGAAGGTCGTATACATTGAGCGACTTACCGCAGAGATGCTAGCTGATCAAAATCAGGTGCAGACCTGGCTTGATAAGTTGGCGGCAGCAATGGCAGATTCACACACCTCACAAGTTCAATATCAGTTTGATGTCATAAAGGATCAAGAACGTAACCTGTACTATCCGCAGATAGGCGTTATTAATCATGGCGTTCGACGCGACTATGTATTCACGTTAGATTTCATCGAATCCCATGATTATCAGACTTTTACTGATTTTGGTACTCGCGCTTCTAACCTTGTTAAGGCTGATGGTGAAATACAAAAAGGTGAGAAATCCGAACCAATTACAGATTTTGAAATGGGTCTTGAGTGGTTGCAGAAAGAAGCCTTACGCGGTCATGCACGACAAAGATATAAAGGTCTTGGTGAAATGAATCCTGATCAATTGTGGGAAACCACGATGGACCCGGCAGCACGATCAATGCTTAAGGTGACAATCGAGGATGCAGTGGCCGCTGACCATATGTTCAATACATTGATGGGTGATCATGTCGAACCAAGAAAGAACTTTATCGTCGACAATGCCCTTTCTGTTGCAAACCTGGATGTCTAAATAGCAGGTAAGCTCAAAGCGAATTGGTATAGATCATCGAAGGTTTCAACTTGATCACTACCAAGCTTAGCTTGAGTATTTAGACCATTACCGGTCAGAACCAAAATAGGACGGCAGCCCATTGATTGAGCTGCCTGAATATCTTTAACTGAATCACCGACAAAGGGTTGGCCTCTCAAGTCTTCCCCAGATTTCTCGGCAATTGCTTCAAGTAAACCTGTACCCGGTTTTCGACAGCGACAACCATCGTCAGGATGGTGGGGGCAATAATGAATACCCGTAATCTTCCCCCCTGCTTGCTCAACAAGACTACACATCTTCTTATGCATTGCTTCAAGGGCAGAAGTTTCAAATAGCCCTCGTCCGATGCCAGCCTGGTTCGTTGCCACAAAAACCCGGTAGCCTTTCTCTGATATTATTTTAATACCATCCAGGCTGCCAGCTAAAGGCAGCCATTCATCAGCAGATTTTATGTACTCTGCTGAGTCTTGATTGATAACCCCGTCTCGATCAAGAATAACGACACTCAAAAGGTGCGCTCCGGTTTCTTCTTACTGTTGCAGCAAGGACAAGTCAGCGATTTGAAAACACATATTTCGTACCAGCAGTAGCGTTGCCAATCGATTATTACGTACTGTCATATCATCAACCATAACCATGACATCTTCGAAATACTGTTCCAGTGGCGCTTTTAGATCAGATAATGCAAGCAGCTTGTCAGCGAACACATCCTGTTGGTTAAGCTTTAGTTCGGTCTGCTTTATGGCTTCATACAAAATCGTTTCTGCAGGGGTGAATAACGCCTGGTCTATTGCTGGCAGCGAATCTGTGTTATCTAGCTTTTTAAGAATATTGACCACGCGCTTATTAGCAGCAATCAGCTTTTCAGCTTCTGGTTGATCACGAAATGCTTCAAGTGCACGAATTTTATGGTCAACCTCAACCAGATCCGAAATTGATTTAGATTCCTGCAGGATGGCATTAACACTATCGAATCGGCTACCACTTTCCTGATACCAACTCTTTACCCGCTCGACAAGATATTCACCAACCTTTTCAGCACCAAAACCCTTGTCATGAAGGGCATTTGATTTTTCAACAGCAGCCATAAGATCGAAAGCCATTTGACCTTCAACACACATTCGGATGATACCAATCGCTTGCCGTCTTAATGCAAATGGGTCACGAGATCCAGTGGGTGGCTGACCGGCGCCAAACAGGCCCGTTAAAGTATCGAGCTTATCTGCAATAGCGACACACCTGGAAACTAACGATTCTGGCAAGTCGCCGCCTGCGCCAGTCGGCTGATAGTGCTGCCCGATGGCTTCACAAACTGCAGCATCTTCATTGTCATGACGAGCATAATGTGCACCCATTGTTCCTTGAAGGTCAGGAAATTCACCAACCATATTTGTAACAAGATCAGCTTTACAAAGTAAGCCAGCCCTCTCGGCTGCCTGTTTGTCGGCTCCAGTTAGTGTGGCAAGGTAGCCCGCTAACTTTGAAACCCGGAGCACCTTGTCATGATAGGTGCCAAGATCTTTTTGGAACACGATATTTTTAAGTTGTGATAGTTTGTCTTCAAGTGGCGTCTTTTGATCCTGGGTAAAAAAGAAGGCTGCATCACTTAACCTAGGTCGAATCACTCGTTCATTGCCGCTGATAACAGTTGCTTCATTTTCACTAGCAATATTCGCGATGGTGACAAACATAGGCAACAGAGCACCCCGCTTGTCGATCACATGAAAATAACGCTGGTGTTCTTTCATCGCTGAAATGAGCGCCTGTTCTGGCACCTCGAGGAATGAAGGATCAAAGTTGCCTAGTAGCGCAACTGGCCATTCAACGAGAGCGGTAACCTCATCAAGTAATTCTTCCGCGACGACGATGTTAAGATTTTGCGCCTCTTCGATATTCGTTAGCTGTTTCGCAATCTGTGCGCGCCTGGTCTCAAAGTTTACGACAACAAAAGCAGCATTGAGCTTTGATTCGTACTCGCTAGCATCTTTCAAGGGCACAGAATGATTTGCCATAAACCGATGACCGCGGCTTTCATTGCCCGCTGTAATACCAAACAGGGATAAGGGTAAGACTTTGTCTCCGTGCAAGGCCACGAGCCAATGAACTGGTCTGACAAATTCGGCACGATTGCTACCCCAGTGCATTCTTCTATCAATAGGTAATTTTGATAATGCCTGGGTCAAAATGTCTTCAATCAGCGCTTCCAGAGGTAAACCTGGTCTGGTTTCTTTGTAGACCAACCAGCTACCCTTCTCGGTTTCCTGGGTCTCAAGGGCATCGGCAGAATCTAGACCAAGGGAACCCAGGAAGCCTTTTAGGGCCTTACTTGGATTGCCTTCAGAATCAAACGCCGCTTTTGTAGATGGCCCTCGTTTTTCTATATGTTGTGTAGGTTGCACTGTGGCCAGACCGTCGACGCGTACAGCCAAACGTCTGGGTGTTGCGAATCCTTCGATACCATCAAAGCTAAATTGTGCGGCGTCGAGGGCTGCTGAAAAATGTTCCACAAGACTCAGCATCATACGCTTCAGGCTTTTTGGCGGTAATTCCTCACAGCCAATCTCGATAAGCAGAGGTGCGCTCGTTTTATTCGTCATTGGCAACCTCCTTTAGATAAATCTCACGAACTTCTGGTTCTGCAAGGGGAAACCCTAGCGCACGCCTGGATGCCAGATAGGCTGCAGCGACGCCTCTTGCTAGTGTCCTTACTCTTAATATATAGCGCTGGCGCTCGGTAACTGAAATGGCATGTCTTGCATCGAGCAAATTGAATGCATGAGATGCTTTCATGACAAACTCATAGGCGGCCAGAGGCAGATTTACGCCAAGCAGACGCTCGGTTTCAGATTCACAAAAGTCAAACTGAGCGAACAAGGCGTCGACATTGGAGTAGTCGAAGTTATAACCGGACATCTCCACCTCGTATTGATGAAACACATCGGCATAGGTCACCACCTGGTTACCGGAACGGCTCCAGACCAGATCGCGAAAATCCTCCACACCTTGTAAATATAGGGCAAGTCGTTCAAGACCGTAGGTTATTTCTCCGCTCACCGGATAGCATTCAAGACCACCGACCTGCTGGAAATAGGTGAATTGTGTGATTTCCATGCCATCCATCCAGACTTCC
>CBDUKY010000337.1:0-4083 GCA_965367925.1 uncultured Pseudomonadales bacterium
GTTGGCTCACCATAGAGCCATAGGACCAGCCGTAAAGATGAAGCTGTTCTGGGTGCTTGTCTTTTATCCACTCGGCAACGGCGATGGCATCTTTTACTGACCGATCTGGTGTTAACCAACCAGAAGCATCCCTGGGTGTATCACCGTAGCCTCGCGCGTCTAGTGCATAAACCCGGTATCCAAGTGCCGTGAGTCCATCCATAAATGAGCGATTTTCTCCCTCAACCTGCAAATCAAAATCTGGTCGTGCGCTGTAGGTCCTGCCGTGTAAAAGCAAGATGGTCGCTTTTGGGTGAGGGGGGGATTTTTCCCAGACCGCCATTGGGTGGCCATCAACAACAACCTTGTGATGAATAGGCGCGGCAGCAAAACTGAGTAGAGAGAAGGTTAATAAAAAGATAAAACTTAAACTTCGCAAGGTGATCTCACTTCGGAAAATATTTGTAGAAGCATACCGCTGATTGGTGCATTTGATAACAATTATCATTTACGATTGATTGCAGCCCTTTGATCGAAAATACCGATTACGGTGTTTGGAAAAATTCATTGGACTTAAGGCCGGTGAATCACTAGTTTAGCCCCTGCAATTCAACTGCAGGAGAAAATGCAAATGTCCTTAAAAGGATCAAAAACAGAACAAAATCTAAAAGATGCTTTCGCGGGTGAATCCCAGGCGAACCGTCGTTACCTATACTTCGCATCTAAAGCGGACGTTGAAGGTTACAACGATGTTGCTGCGGTATTCCGTTCAACAGCGGAAGGTGAAACTGGTCATGCCCATGGTCACCTTGAATATCTTGAAGAAGTTGGTGATCCAGCGACTGGTCTTCCAATCGGTGCTACCGGCGACAACCTGAAATCAGCAATTGCTGGTGAAACCCATGAATACACTGACATGTATCCAGGCATGGCTTCAGCAGCACGCGAAGAAGGCCACGACGAAATTGCTGACTGGTTTGAAACCCTTGCCAAGGCAGAAAGAAGTCACGCTAATCGATTCCAGAAAGCATTGGACTCATTAGACGACTAGTAAATTTAGTCAAGGAAAGCACATGGCTGGACAACGCGAAGGCAATCTCGAAGCACCTACTCGTCATCCTATTGAATGGAAGACAGACGAGTTTTGGGACAAAGAAAGTTTATTCTCAGAACTAGAGCGTGTTTATGACATTTGTCACGGTTGTCGGCGCTGTGTCAGCCTGTGTGATTCTTTTCCAACGCTGTTTGATCTTGTTGATGAATCGGAAACGATGGAAGTCGATGGGGTCGATAAACAAGATTTCTATAAGGTCGTGGATCAATGTTATCTCTGCGATCTCTGTTACATGACGAAATGCCCCTATGTGCCACCCCATGAGTGGAATGTGGATTTCCCACATTTGATGTTGAGAGCAAAAGCCCAGCGTTATAAAAATGAGGGTGGTTCATTTCGCGACAATACCCTGACCAGCACTGATATGGTGGGTAAGTTGGCGTCCATTCCGCTGGTCGATATCACCGTTAATGCAGCAAATAAAAATAGTCTGTTCCGAAATGCACTGGAATCGACGCTAGGTGTCCATAAGGAAGCCCCGCTGCCCGAATATCATGCCAAGACCTTACGCAAGACCTTCAAGCATAACAATCTGACCCCTAAACCTGTGGGGGAAACCACCGGTAAGGTTGCACTCTATGCAACCTGTTATGGCAACTACAATGAGCCGCTGCTTGGGGATGATTTTGTCAAGGTGTTCGAACATAACGGTATCCACCTGGATATCGTCGAAAAAGAAGCCTGTTGCGGTATGCCCAAATTAGAACTGGGTGACCTGGATACAGTGAATGCCCTGAAAGAAAAGAATATTCCTGTACTGGCCGCCATGGTAGATCAGGGCTATGACTTGATTGCACCAATACCTTCCTGTGTATTGATGTACAAGCAGGAGTTGCCGCTGATGTATCCAGATGATGAGGATGTCTTAAAGGTCAGAGATGCTTTTTACGATCCATTTGAATACCTGTTCCTGCGCCATAAGGCCGGGGAGTTTAATACCGAGTTTAAAGTGCCGTTGGGAGACGTGAGCTGGCAGGTCGCCTGTCATCTGCGAGTCCAGAACATCGGTTATAAAACCCGGGATATTTTAAATCTTATTCCAGATACTGAAGTGCACGCCATTGAGCGTTGTTCAGGTCATGACGGAACCTACGCGGTTAAAGAGGAAACCAGGGCTAAGTCTCTGAAGATTGCGCGGCCAGTGGTTCGTCAGGTGGACCAGAAAGCACCGGACTACTTTGCCAGTGATTGCCCCATGGCAGGGACCCAGATATCTCACCTGGC
The DNA here is from genome assembly GCA_965367925.1 of uncultured Pseudomonadales bacterium. Classification (GTDB taxonomy): domain Bacteria; phylum Pseudomonadota; class Gammaproteobacteria; order Pseudomonadales; family Azotimanducaceae; genus JAHRVQ01. Next base: position 2,318 of record CBDUKY010000337.1, read on the forward strand.
AGAGAAGGTTGATCAAGCGCTGCACCCCATGTCTTTACTTAGAAAAGCCTACGGCTTGTAAACCAAACGAGATTAGCCATGACTGCACAACAATTATCCAGAAGCGATCTATGGTCTCTGGAAGAATACGCCGAGCGTCGTCCGGCATTTAAAGCCTCTGTATTAGCCCACAAAGAGAATCGTCGGCTAATGCTTGGTAACCACCTGCAGCTTATTTTTGAAGATCGTTTGAGTATCCAGTACCAGATCCAGGAAATGCTGCGCATTGAGAAGGTTTTTGAAGCGGCAGGTATTCAGGAAGAGCTGGATGCCTACAATCCTCTTATTCCAGACGGTGACAACTGGAAGTGCACGCTGCTAATCCAGTATGAGGATGTGGATGAGAGGAAAAAGCAGCTGGCGGCACTCCTGAACGTGGAACATGCGATCTGGATTAAGGTCGGCGATCATGAGCCTGTCTTCGCCATTGCCGATGAGGATATGGAACGCGCGAATGATGAAAAGACTTCCGCCGTGCATTTTCTCAGATTCCAGCTTGATGAAGCCATGGTTAAAGACGCAAAAGCAGCGGCACAGCTCACTGTTGGCGTGGATCATACGGCCTACCCAGTCGAAGGACATCCTGTCCCGGCAGAGGTCGCGAGCGCGATTATTCAAGATCTGATCTAGATTCCACGAGAGGCGTATTAAGTTTATCGGATAACCGCAGTTATCCCTTGTGGCCTAGTCCTTGGTTTAGATACCATTGAGCCTCTCAAATTCGCATCAGTTGGCGAACCCAGCCTTTTGGGCGATGTCGCCATCGTGTGATTAAACGGAATTTAACAGCGGAGCTTGATTAAGACATATACATGGAAGTTCTCGATATAGATGTTCTATTAGGTGTTCGCAAATCCACGGGATTCCCAGTCCCGGTTTTTTCTATTTATCAAATGAGTAATTGTCATGAATAATGCTTGGAAAAAGGCCAAGCAGGGCATTCGTCTGTCCTGCGCTTGTGCCTTATTGGCCATCCTTGCCTCGCCAGCGCTTGCTGCGAGTAGCGAGAGAGAAGCGGTTTATCAACAAGCCCGCAGTTTCCTTCAAGAAGGTAACGCTGCACAAGCTTACGCACTTTTGTCAGAGCATGAGGCCGATTGGTCAGGTGATGATGCTTTTGACTATCTGCTTGGCGTGGCTGCGCTGGATAGTGGGGAGTCTGGTGAAGCAATATTCAGCTTACAGAGGCTTGTAGCCCGGCGACCCGCATTTGCCGGCGCGAGAATGGACCTGGCCCGGGCCTATTTCGATATTGGTGACAATGAACTGGCCCGGATCGAATTTGATCGGGTACTGGCAGACAATCCGCCACCAAAAGTAGAAGAAGCTGTAAGAGATTACAAACGAGCTATTGATGCTCGCGCTCGCAGCTATAAGTCAGACATTCAATACTCTGTTGATCTCGGTTTTGGGTATGACAGTAACTCACCAGCGGCAACTGAAGACGATGTGTTCCTGACCTTTGTCCTGAGTCCAAACAACCTGGAGCAAAGTTCTGCATTTGCGAATGCTGCATTTGGTGCCATGTACAACCGACCACTGTCACCTGAATCGCAAATCCTACTAAATGCTCGTATCGATCATCGAGTAAACCCTTCAACCCACTTTGTTGATGCATCGAATGTTGATCTGGGCGTCGCCTGGAGTTGGAAGCAGGGCGATAACGGTTTTTCCATCGCCGCAAATCGTATCTTTTCCTGGTTAGATCGGGACGAAAACAAAACCGA
>CBDUKY010000338.1:0-4078 GCA_965367925.1 uncultured Pseudomonadales bacterium
GGCATTACAAGAAGCGAAACACCTAACGCAACAGCAACTGCAGTAGCTAACAATGGACTTAATAACGCGCGAACCGCAATCAACGGTGCAACTACAAGAAGCACTGATGCGGATGTTGCCGCAACTGCAAACCAGGCTTCTGCCACCGCATTCGCACTGACACCAGATAACAACACACCAAGACCCGCTAGTGATTTTGTCACCCTCGCCTCTGGTGTACATGTTAGCATTCCGGTACGCGCCAATGACCCTGAAGTCCTCGACGGTTTCGCTGGTTTAACCGTTATTCAGAATCCTGCGAATGGTTCCACCGTTATTAATGACGACAACACGATCAGCTACCGCTCTAACACTAACTTCGTCGGCGTGGATTCTTTTACCTATGGCGTTCTCGATGCCGATGGTGATCGTGGTGTCGCCTCCGTTACAGTTACCGTTACCATGGCGCCTGTCGCAGTGGATGATACTACCGGTACTGACTCAGACACACCGGTTACCATCACTGTGCTTGACAATGATCGCAAACTTGCCGACGCACCCATTGTTGTTAGCATTGCGACACAACCTGCAAATGGTACAGCCAGCATTACTAACAACATTGCTACCTACACGCCAACAGCAGGATTTTCTGGCGAAGACAGCTTTACCTACCAGATAACCGATGCAAGTGGTGACACAAGCACAGCCACAGTGAGCGTATCGGTTGCCGATGCTGCTGCAGCCAACCCTGTACCAATTGCCATCACGGATAATTTCACGGCGCCAACTGGAGAGACAACCAGTCTCAATGTCCTTGCAAATGACCTGCAATTATCTGAAACCCCGATTGAACTTACCGCCACGTCGGCCAATGCAACTATCGAGGTTAGCAATGGCCAATTGCTCTACACACCAGCGGCATCCTTTGCTGGCGCAGATAGTTTTGAATACACAGTGACTGATGCATCAGGGGATGCTGATACAGGAACAGTAAATGTCTATGTTGACGATACGCCAGTCGCTGCAAATGCAACCTACCTGACCCGGGGAGAGCCAGTGGTCATCGACCTGCTTGCCGGCGCGACAGGTTTATTAAACACCCCCATTACGGCCGTTATCAGCGACACTCCAGATAACGGTATGCTATCTCTAGACGGCACAACAGCAACCTACACACCGGTTCCAGGAACACGGATTGATGACAGCTTTACCTTCGTACTCACAGACGATGATGAGGATTCTTCCTCTGCTGTAATTAACTTGCCTGCTGATGAATTACCAACTATTTCTGGCACCCCCGCAACAACGGTGCTTGAAGATACAGCCTATAGTTTTACACCCACGGCTTCCGACCGGGACCCAGAGAAGACACTAACCTTCTCAATCGTTAACAAGCCTTCCTGGGCGGCGTTCGATACAACAACCGGGGCACTAACTGGCACACCCACCAATGATGATGTAGGTCTATTCGTTAACATTGTGATCACTGTCGATAATGGTGACCAGACTAATAGCTTGCCTGGATTTAATATTGAAGTAATCAATGTAAATGATGCACCGCTTATTAGCGGCACACCCGCGCTAAGTGTATTGCAGGATACACTGTTTGAATTCACGCCGACCGCAACAGACGTCGACGCAGATGAAACCTTAACCTTCAGCGTTACCGCCGGTGCGGCGCTACCTGATTGGATCAGCATTAACCCTACAACAGGTATACTAAGTGGCACACCTGGTAACGACGACGTTGGTGTGATTGATGCAATCGTGGTTTCAGTTTCTGACGGCGACGTTACAGCGAGCCTTGACCCTTTTGATTTGCAAATTATAAACGTGAATGACGCACCAACTATTTCTGGTTCACCTGCCACAAGTGTGACAGAAAGTAACTTGTATTCATTTACACCGGTTGCGAACGATATTGATGTCAATGAAGTATTAACCTTCAGCTTAAGCCTGGATCAAGCACAACCTGCCTGGCTGATATTCGATCCAACAACTGGCCAGTTGAGCGGCACACCAGCAGACGCCGACGTCACCACCTTAACTAATCTGGTGATATCAGTATCTGATGGGGAAGCGACCACACCGCTGACTGCATTCAATCTCGATGTAGTCAACATACCACCTACAATCTCGGGGACATTGCCAGACGCTACCGAAGATATACCTTACGTTTTCGATTTCACCACTTCAGGTGCGGCATCATTTAGTGCAACTGGCTTACCCAACTGGGCGACTATTAACCCAACCACTGGGCAAATTACCGGTACACCAACAAATGATGACGTTACACCTTCACCTTTAAACGACATTACCGTATCAGCTGCTGATTCGACTGAAACAGTGACTCTAGAAAACCTATCTCTTAACGTTCTTAATGTTAATGACGCACCAGTATTAACTGGCACACCACCAGAGTTTGCCTTTGTTGATGCGGCGTATAGTTTTCAGCTCTTCGCTACCGACGTCGATGTTGGTGACTCCCTGAACTTTGTTGAGAATTTGCCTGATTGGGCGACTCTCGATGTGTCAAACCCAGATCAACCTCTGATAACAGGAACACCGACATTAGCTGACGTTGCGATGACTGCTGTTACTGTCACAGCCACTGACCAGAGCATGGAGTCCACCAGCCTGTCGTTTACCCTTGACGTGGTCAACGGTACGACAATTGAACTAACCTGGGACAACCCCACGACATTCGCGGATGGGTCACCACTCACGGATACGGACTTATTCGGTTATGAAATTACTTATACAAAAGAAGGAAGTGCTCCAGAGTCAGTTCTTGTCAATACGGGGGCAGGTGGATCTACAACCTGGACATCACCACTGCTAGATCTTGGAACCTATACTTTTCAAGTTAAAGTATTTGATGTGAATAATGACTTAAGTGCGGGTTCTAACGACTTCAATAGCATTCTTAACAACTAGGTTAAATTGGAAGGGGCATCATTGCCCCTTTACTCTTTTCCTACTGGTCAATTATCTGCAGATAGAGCGCCACTGTTTTTCTTGCAACAGCTTCCGGGTGAAATTTCTCAGCAGCTGATTGCTTTGCTTTCTCGCCCAATTCCTGCCTGTATTCTGCATCTACGAGCAATGACTTTACAGCCTCTGCTAGTTCGCTAGTATTCAGGGGATCCACCAGTATTCCTGACCTTCCATTATCAAGCATATCTGGAATACCACAGTTGTCCGAGGCAACTACAGGCAATCCCATAGCCATTGCCTCTGCTATAACCATGGGGGCATTCTCTTGAAATGAAGGTAGTACCAACATGCAGGCCTGACCTAGTTGCTCGGCAACTTGATCCTGCCCAATTCTGCCAGGAAGTTTAACCTTCTCTATCAACCCCTCTTCTGAAATTACTTCCTTAAGCCGTTCAAAGTACGCGGGATCAGATGCCTCTCCACACAACGTGACCGTAGTTAAAGGAAACTCAGATTGAATCTGGGAGAATGCTTTAACTAATGCAATCGGATTTTTCCTGGCGTTTAACCAACCTAGAAAAACTATGTTGCTACCTTGCTCCAAATGCTTTCTTTGAAAATAGCTAATATCCAGGGCATTCCAGATCGAGGTTATCGGAACGTTAACAAACGGCTTTATTGTTTCTTCAACATAGGGGGCTATAGATATTATTTGGGCCTGATTCCTAAAGCCGAAATATTCAGCCAATCGCCAAATTTTGCTACGAAACCACCAAAATCTAGATTGCTCCTGCGGCAAATTAAGGCTGTCAAACCCATGTAAGGTGAAAACAGTAGGGACCTTGTATCTATTTGCCGAAAAACCCCAGGTCTCGTGGAAATGTACAACATCAGGATTTAAGGACTCCACGTAGGTTTGAATTCTTTTCGCTGTAGGACCAAAGAACACATCCAGCATCATGGGCCAATGAGATCTCTCTAGACGATGGACCTGTATTGATTCATGCACCTCGAGCACTGGATCTTTTATGCCATATTCTGCGGTCACGATAGAAACCTTGCCCACACCAATGCTTACTAAAGCCCGCGCTAGAGATACTGTTGCAGACTCTACCCCTCCTCTAGGCGCATTAATCTCCCTGGGAAATCGACTTACAAGAAC
>CBDUKY010000339.1:0-4073 GCA_965367925.1 uncultured Pseudomonadales bacterium
GTATTCATAAAGCGCCTTACGACATGATCCTTGCCAGGACCAGTGGTAAACCTGGTGATGGTGATGGCATCACAGCGTTTCTTGTACCAACCAATGCTGATGGTTTTAAAGTTGAGGAGATGCTCTGGACCTTTAATATGCCAACGGACCATGGGCGGATTTCTTTAACTGATGTGTATGTTACAGATGATGCAATCTTCGGAGGTGAAGGTCGTGGCCTTGGTGTTGTTCAGCACTTCTTTAATGAAAACCGAATTCGCCAGGCGGCATCTAGTCTTGGCGCTGCCCAGTACTGCATTAACGAGTCTGTTAAATACGCCATGGAGCGAAAGCCTTTCGGTAAGGCTCTGTCTACTAATCAGGGTATTCAGTTTCCACTGGTGGAGTTGCAAACTCGTTGTGAATTGTTGCGAGCCTTGATCCACAAGACTGCCTGGTCCATGGATACCTACGGTAACTTTAAGGTATCTGACAAGGTGTCCATGTGTAACTTCTATGCCAACAGACTCTGTTGTGATGCTGCTGACCAGGCGATGCAGGTCCATGGTGGTTTAGGTTACTCAAGACATAAGCCTTTCGAACATATCTACAGGCACCACCGTCGCTACCGAATTACTGAAGGGGCGGAAGAAATTCAAATTCGTCGTATAGCAGGTTATATGTTCGGCTATATGAAACAGCAAGCACCGAAGGGCGTGAAGGAAGATTGATGCTTGATGACGATTTTAAAGAAAAGTTAGCAGCCGTCTATCAGGCGAATGTGCCTGACTTTGTCGAGTTAATTTCCGTTGAGCGCCTTTCTGGTGGTGCGAGTCAGGAAACCTATCGAATCGTTATCAAGACCAATGAAGGCGAGGTCAAGCAGGCAATGCGGCGATCGCCTGGCGGGGTGATTGCAGAACCAACCCCAGGCTATCCAGGACTTGCGACTGAAGCTTTGCTAATGCAGAGCGCGAAAGCTGCAGGTGTCCCGGAACCTGAGGTCTACTACGTCTTGCAACCGGACGATGGTTTAGGTGCCGGCTTTATCATGCAATGGCTAGAGGGTGAAGCGCTTGGTGCGCGGATCCTTCGTAGTGAAGAATTTGAGAGCTTACGACCCAAACTTGCCTATGAGTGCGGCAAAATTATGGCAAAGATCCATGCCATTGATCTTGACACCACAGGGCTGCGAGAAAAGTTAGCCGCAGTATCCCCGGCAGATTTTGTCCATCAAACCTGGGATCGTTACAAGCTGCTCAATACGCCACAGCCGATGATTGATTATGCCGCGCGCTGGCTACTGGATAACTTGCCGGAAAACTATGAACCAGCACTGGTTCACAATGATTTTCGAAATGGCAATTTTATGGTGACAGGCTCTGGTATCAATGCAGTGCTTGATTGGGAACTGGCGCACATCGGTGATCCCATGCGGGATCTTGGTTGGATTTGCGTAAATTCCTGGCGTTTTGGTGGAGATAAACCTGTTGGTGGCTTCGGTACCTATGAAGATCTATTTCGTGGTTATGAAGAAGTGTCCGGTAAACAGGTTGATCCTGCCGCGGTGAAGTTCTGGGAAGTATTTGGTTCCTTCTGGTGGTCTGTGGGTTGTCTTGGCATGGCGGAGCATTTTCGCACTGGACCAGATAAGACTGTCGAGAGGCCAGCCATTGGCAGACGTTCGTCAGAGTGTCAGGTTGACTGTGTCAATCTACTCATTCCAGGAGAGGTGGCGTTAGTTCAGCCAGCATCTCTGGATGACAATTTGGATATGCCGAGAGCAGATGAACTACTGGTAAGTGTTAGAGACTTCCTGCGTCAGGATGTCATGGCGGGAACAACTGGGCGAACCAACTTTATGGCCAGGGTGGCGTCGAATTCTCTCGATATCGTATTGCGGGAATGGCAGTTGGGAGGTCTTGCTCGTGCTGGCGAAGAGGCCCGTTTGCAGCAGTTTTATGATAGCAATGAAAAGCTTGCTGATCTGAAATGGCGACTAACCAATGCTTTGAGAGATGGCAGTCAAGCACTGGATGATGCAGCGCTGCAATTTCATCTGCGCACAACGGTGGTCAATCAGATTGCTATTGACCAACCGAAGTATAGTGGCTTTAAAACCGCGATAAAGACGGCAACAGAAGTCAGCTAGCTGCTAGAAACCCTAGTTGGCTTTTTTTCGGATTACGAAGATAAAGTCCCGGAAAATATCCATCAGGGTTTCATATTTAAAGTCGGTGAACTCACCAGCATCAAAGTACATGCCATGCTCTTCGCATGCCTCATACTGAATATGGGTTTGAATAGGATCTGATACTTGATCCATTTTTTTACCGCATCGTGGGCAATTGATATCTCGAATCAAGTTGTGGCTTGCGCCTACCTTTGGATCGCCGCTATCAATATAGTCTGCCATCCACTTGTCTTTCAAAATCTCGGCTTCACCAATGTCGAACCAGAGACCCTTGCAACCGGTACAACGATCGACCTCAATTCTACCCTTCAGGGTGCTGAGATTGTGTTGTTCCATCGGCGAGTCACATTTTGGGCACTGCATGGCGTCTCCATCGGCTTATTATTTTTGCGTTTATTATCCATGGTTTTCTTGATGAAGCGAAGGGTTGTGGGAAAATTCCTTGGATTCAACTTGCGTAAGCTGCGCTTTCACACAATTTAGCAATCGGTTAGCGAAATCTGACAGCAATTCTTTGTCGCAGGTGCGATTCTGGTGCAAATACTGAAGCTCACTGCCGAAGGGGGGTAGATGGACAAAGGTCACTAGTTCGAGACTATCTACCTGCTGTTTAAAATGCTCAAGACAGTAGAGGGTTTCTTCACAAAGAAACTGCCCAGCATCCTGAGAGACGCGAATCGGGATACCTTGATCAGCCAGTTGTTGGTGCAAGCTGTTGAAATCCGCGGTGGACGGATAGAAGCTAGCGTTACCCGGCAGAATCTCTCCCGTTGGATAGCTGTTGGTGTTGTCTAGTCGGTGCTTTCGGGCATTTCTTGCCCTGGTTTCAATGTCGAACCAGCCATCACGTCCTTCACCCATGCTAATAATGCAGCGTGGCTCAATGGTCTCAATTACTTGCCCAAGAAGCTTCATCGGCTCACCCCAGACTACTGGGATTTCGAGCTTGTGGACACCATCAAGGCTAGCGGCGGCAATCCATGAGGCGTTGACGCTTCTGCCGTCAAATGGTGCAAAGCCTGTAACAAGGATGTCGGTCATCGGAAAAAAACCTGAATCATTCATTGCATACTAGCAAATTGTAGGCGCAGTTGTATGGACTAGGTGTGGTGGGCCGGTTCATGTATATTGCCCCCATTATTAGTCATTAGATCGAGGGAAAAAATGAAAGCAGCCGTATTCCGTGAAGTGGGTCAGCCACTTGAAATTGAAGATGTTCAGATTTCTAAGCCAGGACCAAGAGAAGTGCTGATCCGAACAGCCACTGCTGGTGTTTGCCACAGTGACCTGCACTTTGTCGAAGGTCTTTATCCTGGCCAAAAGCCCATGGTACTGGGCCACGAATCATCAGGTATTGTTGAGCAGGTGGGATCAGATGTGACCTATGTGCAGCCAGGAGATCATGTCATTACTTGTCTGTCTGTATTCTGCGGCCATTGTGAAAGCTGTCTGACAGGCCATATGTCATTGTGTGCAAACCCAGAAACAAAACGCGCACCGGACCAGGCGCCACGCTTGTCCAATGACAAGGGCGCTGTGCACCAGTTTGCAAACCTTTCTTCCTTTGCAGAACAGATGCTTATTCACGAACACGGTCTTGTCAAAATTGATAAAGACATGCCTCTCGACAGAGCAGCGTTGATTGGCTGTGGTGTTACCACAGGTGTTGGTGCTGTGGTCCATACCGCGGCGGTTGAGCCAGGTTCGACTGTTGCTGTTATCGGTTGTGGCGGTGTTGGCTTGTCTTGCATCAATGGCGCAGCACTTGCTGGTGCAGGAAAAATCATCGCTGTAGATATGGTCGAAAGTAAGCTTGAAATGGCGAAAACATTTGGCGCGACCCATACTGTAAATGGTAAGGATGGTGACCCGGTAGAGCAGGTAATGGAGCTAACCGGTG
>CBDUKY010000340.1:0-4068 GCA_965367925.1 uncultured Pseudomonadales bacterium
TGGTGCACTCAGATAAACCTCTAGCAAATTATCACCGAGCAGTTCTTTCGCCTTTGCTCTCGCTTCAGCAGTTGGCGCTACGAGAGAACAAATCACAATAATGCCTGCCTGGTTCATAAGTCTGGCGATTTCGATACTGCGCCTGAGATTTTCTGATCGATCTTCAAGGTCAAAACCAAGACCTTTGCTTGGGCCGAGTCGCATATTATGACCATCAAGAACGAATGCAGCTCGACCGAGGTCGAATAGTTTTCGTTCCAATGCATAAGCAATAGTACTTTTACCTGCGCCTGTGAGACCTGTTAGCAGTAAGGTCCTGGGTGTTTGACCAAATCGTTCAATGCGTTCTTCAGCGCTAATAAGACTATCACTGGCTGTCAGGAGACTGTTTTCAGACCCTTTGGACCAGTTTGCATCGATTTGCTCGGAAATATTGCCAACGATCATACCTGCACCAACAGTCACATTAGTTAACCTGTCGATAATGATAAAAGCACCAGTTCCCTTGTTAGATTTGTAAGCATCAAATGCTAGTCGATGGGAGAGACTAATTTCACAGCGACCAATTTCATTTAGCATCAGTGTCTCAGTTGCCTGCTGATCTAGCGTATTCACATCAGTTTTGAATTTAATTTTTGTGATGCTACCGCTAGAACGTTTTGTAGCTTGCTTAAACAGGTATTGCTTGCCAGGCATAAGCGGGTCGTCGGCCATCCAGACAATTTGCGCATCTACCTTGTCTGAAAAGTAGGGTAGATTGTTTGGATGCACGATCGTGTCACCCCGGCTAATATCAATCTCGTCTTCAAGCGTTAAGGTAATAGCCTGAGGTGGAAACGCCTCATCAAGTTCACCGTCATAGGTGACGATTGATTTTACCTTGCTGGTTTTCCTGGAAGGTAAAACCATAACTTCATCACCAGGATGTACGATGCCTGATGCAACTGTGCCGCAATAGCCACGAAAATCGAGATTTGGTCGGTTTACATACTGAACCGGGAACCTGAAATCACTAAGGTTTTTGTCTGCCGAAATCTGTATGTTTTCCAGCACACTCATAAGTGGTGCACCGTCATACCAGGGCATATTCTCACTGGCATCGACAACATTATCGCCGTTTAATGCTGAAATTGGGATGTAGCGAACTTCTCCCATATCAAGTTTGTTAGAAAAACTAGCATAGTCCTTTTTAATGTCTTGATAGGTTTGCTCAGAGAAATCAACTAGATCCATTTTGTTGATCGCAACGATAATATGCTTGATGCCAAGTAATGTGGTGATGAATGTATGCCGCTTGGTCTGGGTCATGACGCCATGCCTGGCGTCGACGAGAATGATGGCAAGATCACAGGTGCTTGCACCGGTTGCCATGTTCCTCGTGTATTGTTCATGGCCAGGCGTGTCAGCGATGATGAACTTTCGTTTTGCCGTTGAAAAATAACGGTATGCGACATCAATCGTGATACCTTGCTCACGCTCTGCTTGTAAGCCATCGACAAGCAATGCCAGGTCAAGGCCTTCGGCAACGGTACCAACTTTAGCTGAGTCTGTTTTGACTGCCTCAAGCTGATCCTCGTAGATAAGTTTAGAATCGTGTAGAAGCCTACCGATTAATGTGCTTTTCCCGTCATCAACACTACCGCAGGTCAGCATTCTCAGCAGTTCCTTTTGCTCGTGCTGCTTTAGATATTCATCGATGTTTGTTGCGATTAGTTCTGATTGATGGCTCATTAGAAATACCCCTCGCGCTTCTTCTGCTCCATGGATCCGGAAGAGTCGTGGTCAATAAGCCGACCCTGACGCTCTGAGGTTGTCGCGAGTAACATCTCTTGAATGATATCGGTGAGGCTTGTGGCTTCTGATTCAACTGCCCCGGTGAGTGGATAGCAGCCAAGGGTTCTAAAGCGCACCATTTTCATTTCTGGTGTCTCGCCCTCAGCCAGTGGCATGCGATCGTCATCAACCATAATCCAGGTGCCGTCGCGCCAGACAACAGGGCGCTCTTTTGCGAAATAGAGCGGAACAATGGGAATCTTCTCCAGATGGATATATTGCCAGATATCTAGTTCTGTCCAATTTGATAGAGGAAAAACGCGAATAGATTCGCCCTTGTTGTGTTCGCTATTGTAGATATTCCAGAGTTCTGGGCGTTGATTTTTAGGATCCCAGTGATGGTTCTTATCGCGGAAGCTATAAACCCGTTCCTTTGCCCGGGATTTTTCTTCATCTCGTCTTGCGCCACCAAATACAGCATCGAACTGATACTTGTTCAGGCCTTGCTTCAGCGCATCGGTCTTCATGATGTCAGTGTGTTTTGCACTGCCATGGGTAAATGGTCCAACGCCTTGTTCGACACCTTCCTCATTAATATGGACGATAAGATCAAGGCCGAAGTCCTCGGCAATATGATTCCGAAACTCGATCATCTCCCGGAATTTCCAGGTTGTGTCTACATGCATGAGCGGAAATGGTAGTTTCCCAGGGTAAAATGCCTTTAGTGCAAGATGCAGCATGACCGTTGAGTCTTTACCGATGGAGTAGAGCATTGCAGGATTGTCGAATTCTGCCGCCACTTCTCGGATGATGTGAATGCTCTCTGCTTCTAGTTCTTTCAGGTGGGTTAGACGATAATCTGACATGCTTCGCGGTATCAATAGAAGGAGCGCGAAATATAAAAGATTGGGCTACAAGCCACAACGAATAAAGGGTTGTTAGCTAATAACTGTCGGCTATTGCTTCATCCCCAGCCACCCGGCGGGTTACACTGATGCTGATCTAAAGGATGACCAAAAGATGAAAATTCTGGTAACCGGTGGGGCGGGCTTTATTGGGTCGGCGCTCATACGATATCTTATTAACGACACTGACCATGAGGTGCTAAATGTTGACAAGCTGACCTATGCTGGGAGCCTGTCGACGTTAACAAGTGTTTCGGAAAGCGCCAGATATCAATTTGTACACGCGGATATTTGCGATGCAGCGACCATGGCCCAGGTGATTGGAACCTTCTCTCCAACCAAAATTATCCACCTGGCTGCCGAATCCCATGTTGACCGATCTGTTGATGGCCCAGGCGCCTTCATACAAACAAATGTAGTGGGTACCTATACTTTGCTAGAAGCCGCCAGACAATACTGGCAGGCAAAATCACCAGCGGAATTTGTTTTTCACCATGTTTCTACTGACGAGGTCTACGGTTCTCTTGGGCCTGAGGGGTTGTTCACGGAACAAACAAGCTATAGCCCTAGCTCTCCCTATTCCGCCAGTAAAGCTGGTTCCGATCATCTGGTCAGAGCCTGGCACGCGACCTATGGCTTACCAACGCTGGTGAGCAATTGCTCAAATAACTATGGACCCTATCAGTTTCCTGAGAAGCTGATTCCACTCATGACTTTAAATGCTATCGAAGGAAAACCCTTACCGGTCTATGGTAAGGGAGACCAGATTCGTGATTGGCTTTTTGTAGAGGACCATGTCAAGGCGATATACCGGATTGCTACCCAGGGAAAAATTGGTGAGACCTATAATATTGGTGGCAATGAAGAAAAGCAGAATATCCATGTCGTTGAGACGATTTGCGAAATACTTGCTGAAAAAACTAACCGCAGGACTTTATCAGAATTGAAGTCGCTCATTACGCATGTTGCCGATAGGCCAGGGCATGACCAACGTTATGGCATTGATGCGAGCAAAATCCTCAACGAATTAGGCTGGTTGCCGGAAGAGAGCTTTGAATCTGGTATGGAGAAGACAATTGACTGGTATCTGCACAATCTTGAATGGTGTCAGGATATTGCCAGGACAAATTATGGCCGAGAGCGGTTAGGGTTGGTAAAAAGTCCGAAACAATGAGGTAAGTGGTTGATTCCCCTTGACTCACCAGCCCGAATCGTTACAATGCGCCTTCTCATTTTGCGGGTGTTTAGCTCAGTTGGGAGAGCGACGGCCTTACAAGCCGTAGGTCGCAGGTTCGACCCCTGCAACACCCACCAAGCATTTCTTGGTTTTTAGCGCGGACCGGTAGTTCAGCTGGTTAGAATGCCGGCCTGTCACGCCGGAGGTCGCGGG
>CBDUKY010000341.1:0-4045 GCA_965367925.1 uncultured Pseudomonadales bacterium
TTCCCAGACGGTTTTGGAAAGGGTCGTCAGACCGCGCAAGTTGCCTTCGGGCACACATTGATAGCCCATCTTTAATTCAAGATTGCCAATGATCGAGGTGAGATCGACATTACCGCAACGCTCTCCAATGCCATTGATTGTACCGTGGACCTGTATCACGCCCTCTTCGATTGCGCGCAATGTATTGGCAACACCAAGGCCACCGTCATTGTGCACATGAATGCCAAGCCGGATCGCAGGAATTTCTTTTCTTACCGCGCGAATCGCAGCACCAAGTTCATGGGGCATCACGCCGCCGTTGGTATCACATAATATGACCCGCGAGGCACCAGCATCCACTGCTGACTGCAATGTCGCTAGTGCATAACCTGGATCGCTTTTGAAACCATCGAAAAAGTGCTCTGCGTCATAAAATACGGGCTTGCCTGTTGCTTCCGCTAAATGGGCAATAGAACCATAAATCATGTCGAGATTTTTATCTGGTGTAACCCTCAGTGCCTGTTCTACATGCAAGTCCCAGGTTTTGCCAAATATGCAGGTAACATCGGCTTTAGCAGCAATCAGTTTCTGTAAGAAAAAATCATCTGAAGGTTTGACATCGGATCGATGGGTTGAACCGAAGGCAGCGATCTTCGCTGTCGTTAAGGTCAGGTCCTGAGCCAGAAGAAAAAACTCATCATCCTTCGGGTTAGACCCAGGCCAGCCACCTTCAATATAGTCGACACCCATGCCATCAAGTGCTTTGGCAATATCTAGCTTATCAGCCAGGCTTAAGTTAACACCCTCCCCCTGATTGCCATCACGTAGGGTTGTGTCGTATATCTCGATTTTTTTCTTAGCCATTATCGTCCTGCAGCGAAAGCTAATAGAGCCTAAGCATAGCCTAATCTCTGAGCTGTTGCTTTAATGCTGTCCTTCGCTTTGAGTAGTGTATCCAGCGGATCAAAATTAGCCGCCAGGAATGCTTCACGAGAACTCGCTTTCATATCGATCTTAAAAATATTATTTGCACAGACCACTTGTAAGGATTCCAGATCAAGAATGATCTCAGCCGTTGGGTCTGCGGTGATCAGGTCAGCGAGTTTTTTACGGCTTTCTTTTTCCATCACAACACAAGGGATACCGAGGGTTGTGCAGTTGCCCTGGAATATCTCTGCAAAAGATTCAGCGATCACAGCCTTCAGGCCAAATTTTTGAATCGCCTGCGGCGCGTGTTCACGGCTTGAACCACAACCAAAATTAGCGTCAGAGATAAGAATCTCAGCCCCTGCGTATTCTGGCTGATCAAGTACATGATTCTTGGACTCATCATTTGCATCGAAACGTTCATCGTAGAATAAGGCCGGGCCAAGCTCATCGAAGGTCACACACTTCAAAAATCTTGCAGGGATAATTCGATCGGTATCAATGTCGTTACCCGGCACATAAACGCCGCGGCCACTCATTTTAACAATGCTGTTCTCAGTCATGATCTACTCCAATCCAAACACTTCACGGGCGTCAGCAACCTGACCTTCAATCGCTGATGCGGCGACCATAATAGGGCTCATCAAGATAGTTCTACCTGTTGATGAGCCTTGTCGACCGATAAAATTACGATTCGAGCTAGAAGCACACACTTCATCCCCAACAAGCTTATCCGGGTTCATGGCCAGACACATGGAGCAACCAGGCATCCGCCATTCGAATCCTGCTTCTTCGAATATTGTATTAAGGCCAAGGGCGCGTGCTGCAGCATCGACCTTTTCAGATCCTGGTACGGCGATGGCTTTAACTGAGGGAGAAACTTTTTTACCTTTGATGAGTTTCGCTACTTGTTCAAAATCACTCAGGCGACCATTGGTACAACTACCTATAAAAGCGACATCAATATGAGTACCTTTAATGGGTGTATTGGCATCTAGTTGCATATAGTTAAGTGCATCTGTGACCAGTTCTTTCGACAAGCCATCAACCGCCGCTGGGTCAGGTGTTGATTCATCAATGGCAATCGCCTGACCGGGCGTAATACCCCAGGTGACTGTCGGTTTAATATCCGCTGCTTGAATCACAACTTCATCATCGTAAGTTGCATCGGCATCAGAGGCATAACCTCGCCATTTTTCGACCAGGGCATCAAATTCAGCACCAGATGGCACTCGTTCTTTGCCACGCAAGAATTCGAAGGTAGTTTCATCCGGATTGATATAACCACATCGTGCACCACCTTCGATGCTCATGTTACAAACGGTCATGCGTTCTTCCATGGTCATGGCTTCAATCGTTGAACCAGCATATTCGTAGGCATAGCCAACACCACCATTTACACCCAGGGTGCGAATAATATGTAAGGTCACATCTTTTGCCGTTACACCAGGTCCAAGATTACCCTCAACGCGAATACGTCGGACCTTCAGTGGGTCCATGGCCAGGGTCTGACTAGCAAGGACGTCTCGTACCTGACTCGTACCAATACCCAGTGCAATACAACCGAATGCACCGTGGGTGGATGTGTGACTATCGCCACAACAGATGGTCAAGCCTGGTTGGGTTAAACCAAGTTCAGGACCAACCACATGAACGATACCCTGGGAACCAGATTCAGGTGCAAAAAATTCAATACCATGTTCACGGGTCGCATCACTTAGCACCTGCAACATTTTTTCTGCCATCTCGTCTTTGAGCGGACGGGACTGGTCATCTGTCGGGATAATATGGTCTACGGTGGCAAAAGTACGATTTGGATAAGCGACAGTTAGTCCCTTGTCTTTTAGCATGCCAAAGGCTTGTGGGCTGGTGACCTCATGAATAAGGTGCAAACCCATAAATACCTGATATTGGCCGCTATCAAGTTGGCCGACCACATGGTCGTCCCAGACTTTTTGAAAAAGATTTTTGCCCACAAATGGCTCCGCATGATTCGAAAGACCGGCGATTTTACCACTTTTGGATGGGCTGGCGATTCCAATACGGAATCTTCGAAATTACCTTAATCCGGCACGGTCACAGGGTGAAAATACCCTAGGCTTTTTTTGCTGCCTCGACGACCTGGCTGGCTAATTTGGAGTTTGGCAGTACTTCATAAAACACTGAGCTGCCATCGCCCGGGTGCATACGGCCCAGTTGCCAGACGCCAACCTTACCTTCACGAATCACCAGATCCCTTTCCTTACCCAGAACATCAGGAAAACGGCCTACAAACATGGTTTCTGTCGCATCACCGGCCTTGAGCTTCATCTTCTTCAGGGGGATTTCCGAGGTCAGTTTTTTAAAGGCTTCTGTAGAGAGCAGGACGCCATTTAGGTTATATCGCAGCTGTTTTTGCCCCTTCTCACCATGCTCTGCTTCATCATCGGCAATATCCAGGACTTCAACATTGAATTTACCCTCGTATTGTTGACGCAGACGCCAGGAGCAGGAGGACAATCTATCCGCGTCACTGATCGCCGAGGAAATCATGATCGGCTTGTCTTCATCAAACAGAAACAATGGCTTCGAATCACGAAAGCAAATTCCAATCCCTACTTCGAGGCCCGGTACACCAGTTTGCCTGGCATGGGTGTTTTTCGAGGCTACAATATCGAGGATTTCTTTGGCCAACCCACAGGCTCTGGATACTGAATACCACTGATCCGGTGCATTACTTTCTTCATAGATGCCAAGAATGACCGCGTCTCCCTCTATAAACACCTTCACTGCACCATAGTTTGCCAGCCGTTCGGTGATTGGATTGAAGAAACGCAAACTAAAGTAAGACGCAGGATTAAGATCCTTCTTTAATAGGTCCGCGATGACCGTCGTCGAACCTCGAACATCAGCTTTGATAATGGTGTGGTGAATTATCTCGGCTTCAGTTGACTGGGACTCCTGATTCTCATCAAAGCCAAGCAGTTCGTAGAGCGCTCCACCTGCCCTGGCCAACTGGATTTCCTGGGGCTCGGTGACGATATTTATTCTGTTAAGGGCCCGGTGAGCAAGACGAAAATACTTAAGGTGTAGTCGATAGCGACACACGTCTGTTAATAAGCGCAGGAACAGTTCCTCGCCTTCCTCCTTAATTATCTTG
>CBDUKY010000342.1:0-4014 GCA_965367925.1 uncultured Pseudomonadales bacterium
CGCAAACGCCATAGAGATTTCCCGCGCACCACCGTCATAGACATCTCGTACAACAATTGGATTAAGCACCATAAATAGACCACCGAAAAACAAGCCAACACTGGCTAGAATCAGCACAGCTGAGCGCATCTGTTCAGAGTCATACACCACCTTCAGACCATCAAGAATTGCTGCAACAGAACCACTACCCGCAGGCAGTGCAGCCTGCACCTGGCTTTTTGGCAACATAATGGCTGCAATAACCCCAAACAACAAAATCAATGACTGACAAACCAACAGCGTTGAAGCACCGAGCAGTTCTGCAAAGCCAGCCGCTGCAAAACCAATAATTTGCGCCCCAAAGGTTATACCCATCGTGACAGTGACCGTGCGCTGTAAGTTGTCGCCACCAATACGGTTTAACAAACTATCTCTAGCGGGTTGTGAAAATGAGGTTACCATCCCCATGGTTAATGCATAACCAATCATCCAATAGTAACTAAGCAACCCTTCATGGATGAGCATACCGAGCATCAAGGGTGGGATCACCGATAAACAATGAACGACAATGAGTATTTTCCGCGCATCCCATCTGTCAGCGATTAGGCCACCAATAAGGACCAGACACAGCCCTGGAATTTGCATCGCCATCTGCGCCAGACCTAGCCGTTCGGCGCTTTCTTCAAGTTGCACAGCAATAAGCCAGGGAAACAAGATCGCCTGAATTCCCATGGGTACCACAAAGGACGTGACGCCAATCATGTACCAGCGATACTGTGCCTTAATATCCATAAAAATCCCGAAAGCCAAGCTTCAAGATGCTAGCGGGTGTTGGCGGTCAGTACAATCATGCACCCTTCTGGTGATCCTGATATTATGCGCCACCTTTTGCAGCCAGCAACGCCCCGACCTTGATCCAAGCAGACAGAGTAAAAAAGATATTTGGTATTGGATTACCCATTATGGGTGGTTCCGTGTCAGGTGTTGTGCTTGGTCTAATCGATACCGCGATGGTAGGTACACTGGGTAACGCGGCACTGGGCGCGGTCGGTTTTTCTTCCTTTGCAGCTTTTATCTTCCTTGGTTTGTTTTACGGTTTTTCTATTGCAGTGCAGGCAACAGTTTCAAGGCGCAAAGGCGAAGGAAACCTGGCAGCCTGTGGAAGCTATCTATCCGCTGCTAGTCTTTTGATTGTCATTAGTGCTATTCCTTTATCAGCCCTGATGTACTTCCTTGTGCCGTACATCTACCCACTCATTAACGATGACCCCGAGGTCATCAGCATTGGTGTGGCTTATATTCGTTGGCTAATCCTGCAGGCAGTATTTGTAGGCTTTATTTCTGCTAATAGTGGTTTCTGGAACGGTCTTGGGCAATCGAAGATCTATCTTCCGTCACTAATCCTGATGCATCTATCAAACATTCTTTTTAACTACATTTTTATCTTCGGAAAGTTTGGTGCGCCGGAGATGGGCGCTGAAGGTGCAGGATTCGCAACAGCCCTCTCGGCTGTGGTTGGCTCTTTTCTGTTTCTTGGCCTCGGACTAAAACACGGAAAACCCTACGGTTATTTGCGCCAGAAACCTGGTCTTACAGAATCGCGAAACGTTCTCAGACTGGCGATACCAGCAGGCTTACAGCAGTTGTTAGACACCCTCGCATTGACCACCACTTACAGTATTGTTGGAATGATCGGCACCATGGAGCTTGCTTGTTATAGCGTGCTGATTAATTTCATCAATCTGGTTGGATTACCAGCCTGGGGGCTAGGAACAGCAGGCGCGACGCTGGTTGGCCACTCCCTCGGTGAGAAGGATATAGACAGCGCAAAACAATGGGCGATTGATGTCATTAAGATCGGTGTGGTTGGTATGTTTTTCCTTGGTATGCCATTTTGGCTGTTTCCGGATCAGCTACTGTCGCTCTGGATTCATGATGAAGCAACCAGGGCGCTCGCCATCTGGCCAACCCGCATTCTCGGGATCATGATCACCTTTAACGGTATGGGGTACATGCTAGCGATGATGCTAAATGGTGCTGGCGACGTGAAAAAGGTGACCTGGATTAATCTTGTTACCCAGTGGTGCCTACTCGTACCCGGGGCCTATTTCCTCGGTATCTATGCTGGGTTTGGTTTGCTGGGTGTATGGTGTCTACACCAGTTCGGTTATCGCGCTGGCCATGTCTTGATATTTGGATTCTTCTGGCGCCGCGGTGACTGGACACGGATCGCGATCTAACTGCCGGCCTTAACAGGGTTTCCGAATACTATTAAGAAAGAGTTCCAGGATTGGTTTGGGATCACCAGTCAGTTGATTCAAGACCTCTGAGACTGGCCCTTTGGTTTGATTTTGTTCTGCATTTTCCGCCTTGGTCAAGATTAGACTGGCGGCACCATGAATACTTGCCCAGAAACCACCCGCTACTTCCGATATTGGACGATCAACAAAAACATCTTCTTCAATCCCACGCCGAATGACCGCAAGCAGCACCTCAAAGGTTGCCGTACTTGCGGAAAGCAATTCATCGTAACTGCCAAAATCCACCAGCGATGAATCAAAAAATAGCTGGTACTTCTCTGGGTGTCGTTTAGCCCAGCTAAGATAAACCAGACCTATTTCAATCAAGGCTTTTTCAATATCGTCCGGCCATTTATCGCTAGCAGCCTGGAGTTCATCTCGCAGCAACTCAAAGCCATGAATAGCAATGGCGGCGAATAGCGCATTTTTAGATTCAAAGTGCCTGTAGGGTGCTGTCTGGGAAACGCCAATCTCTCGCGCCAGAGCCCGCAAACTCAAGGTATCAGCACCGGATTCAACCAGGTGACGACAGGCAGCTTCAATCAAGGAATGGCGCAGGTCGCCGTGGTGATATTTGCGATGAGCAGCTTTTGACATTACCGTCTCTTTTTCCAAGAGTTCTATTTGTTTGACTCGATCAATTTAAGACTATCCTTGTAGCAGGTTAATCTCTAGTCCTAAAGCACGCCGAACCCGAACATAATGTTGACGTTGATAACATCGAGCTTATAATGCTGAGATTATCATTGCATTGCTATTGTTCTCTAGTTTCTACCCTGAAATTTTCGAGATAAACCGAAACAGGCAGTCCCTATGAAGTTCTATCTCAGCAGCCTTCTGATCCTGATTTTAGCGCAGGACCTATACGCAGAAGCCCTATCAGTTAGTACCCTACAATTGCATCAGGAACCTGGCTATGAGGTCAATCGGGTCTATGGTGGGCAACTTAATCATCGACGCACAAGCGCCATGGGTTTTGAAAGCGGCGGCATTATCAAAACAGTTCATGTCAATGAAGGTGACATTGTTGAAGCAGGCCAGGTCCTTGTTACCCTCGACCAGGCCGCACTTAATGCTGATCTAAATGGTGCCCTCGCTGAAATAGAAACTGCTCGTGCCATGCTGTCAGCTCAACAAGCGCAGCTCGCACTTTCAAAGCTAACACTTGATCGTAACGTCCAACTCAAGGCCCAGGGTCATATTTCCAATCAACAGTTGGATGAAATCCGGCAACAGTTTCGCATTCAAGAAGCTAACCTTGAAGTTGCCAGAACCCAGCTGAAATCTGCTAGTGCCAGAGCGGATCGGTTAGCAGTAAATCTTGAAAAATCCGTACTTAAGGCACCCTACCCTGGAAAGGTGCAAACCCGCCATGTCGATGAAGGCAGCATCATCAGTCCTGGTGTGCCGGCAATATCACTGGTGGAAACCGGAAATGTTGAAGCCGTAATCGGCTTCCCAGAGAAAATGATTAGCGCCTTATCTGAAACCGCCAGCTATGAATTCAAGGTGAATCAACAGCAGGTATCAGGTCGTTTGAAGACAATCCTACCCCAGGTTGATGAATCAACCGGTACTGTCACTGCAATTTTTAATCTTGATAGTGAGAACCTGTACGGCGGTTCACTGGTGGAAATGTACCTAAAAGTACCTGTGCAAGAATCAGGCTTTTGGATACCCATATCGGCTTTGTCTGAAAGCCAAAGGGGACTATGGTCGGTACTGGTGGTAACCG
>CBDUKY010000343.1:0-4010 GCA_965367925.1 uncultured Pseudomonadales bacterium
AGATTAGTACCATTGCAAGCGAGGACAATCTCGAAGACGCCTTCGTCAAACTTGTGGAGCAGGTACTTTGAACCAGGTCATTAAGACAGTCTTTTTAAAAGAGTTCAAAGATGGTCGTCGTGACAAGCGCGCACTATTCTCAGCATTCTTGTTTCCAGTACTGGCACCGGTACTTGTCTATTTTATGCTCACCGCCATTATCGACTTGCGAAATAACAAGGAACAAACGGACATTCCAATTATTGGTGCCGACCACGCCCCTGAGCTGATGCAATGGTTACAGGAACGCAAGGTTCGACTGAAAGATTTCGACGGTGACCCCAGGCAGGCGGTAAGAGATCAAGAAGAATCCCTGGTGTTGGTTATTCCTGAGGACTATCAGTCCCGCCTGGCCGCATTTGAGGTGATACCCCTCACCCTGGTCTATGATGGTTCACGTACAGACGCACAATCTTCAATTGATAAAGTCAGGTCTCTACTGGCGAACTACAATCGTGAAGTCGCCAGCCTGCGGTTAATTGTCAGAGGTGTATCACCTCAACTCATGCAGGTAGTCTCTGTGCAAAATACAGATATTGCCAGCAAGGAAGAGATTACCGCCACGGCGCTAAACTTTATTCCCTTGTATATAATTCTTGCGGCATTTGTCTCTGGCATGGGGCTTGCCGTGGATAGCACAGCAGGTGAACGAGAGCGTAAGACACTGGAACCCTTACTATTAAACCCTGTGGAACGCTATCAACTGGTGGCGGGGAAGTGGTTTGCGGCAAGCTTATTTGCTGCATTCGGCATGTTGATGACAATGCTACTTTGTATCGCAGCAATGTTACGAGTGCCCCTTAATGAGATTGGTTTGAATTTTTCAATCTCCGGACAACAAATACTCTTGATGTTTTTAGGTATGACGCCTCTCGCACTACTAGCAACGAGCCTACAAATGCTGCTCGGTATGTTTGCGAAATCTTTTAAAGATGCACAGTCCTATATTGGTCTTCTGACCTTCCTGCCTGTCTTACCCATGATGTACACCATGTTCAATCCAATCGCGACTGAAGACTGGATGTTCTCTATACCAATATTTGCCCAGCATCTATTGCTCGTCGAAGTCCTGGGCGCGAAGACTGTACCTTTGATGGCCTACGTTAGCTCAGCAGTTTCCTGTCTTGTGCTCGGCGCTGGTGTTGTCATGCTGACCGCGCGACTTATGCAAAGAGAAAACATCCTCGCTCAATAGTCTAGGATGCCTGCCTTACAAACTGTTTCAACTCCCTGGACAGCTTCTGTAATGATGGTTTATGCATGTACATCATGTGACCTGCATCATAGTAGGTATGCTTGATGTTGTTTTTCGCCTCACCCTTTACACCGAGATGATCAAAGGTGTATTCGGTCGCAACAAATGGGGTTGCCAGGTCATATCGGCCATTAGCCACAAGCACTTTCATATGTGGGTTCTTCATCATCGCCGTGCGAAGCATCTCGGCCGTGTTCACATAACTATTTTTGAACTTGTCGTAGTTCCATTTTGGAAAGACTTTAAAACTCAAAATTTCATAAGGAAGATCAGAGGCATAGGCTAGATCTTTTCTCACAAAGTCATTTAAGCAGCCTGAGTAAACGCCGTGTACCACGTCAAAGCTTGGATCACTTTCAAACTGCTCACCTACATCATCCGCATCCATCCCTGTGATGCGACTATCAAAGCGGCCAATGACCTTTCCTTCTGCTCTTAGCAGTTCCTTGGTAAAGCGCATAATCTCAATCCGAAGATTACTTCCAGCAACATAAGCCTCGGATAAGCCAGTATATTCAACAAGCTTTTTCAGCACCTTATCGTAGGTAGCAGATGTAAGACGGTCGCCTTTGTGAAGCGCCTCGGCATATTCACTCTCGGCAAACTGCCTGACCTCTTCAATGAAGTCAGCTTCAGACATGGCTTGAAGCCGTTTAGATAGTTTGCCGTGATGCCGGGCAGCGAGAGCATAGCTTGGCAAGTAGAGCACGTAAGGCAGGTCGTTACCTGGATCAAACAGAAGGGTTTGAAAGTTAAGCACAACAGACACCAGCATGATCCCGTTCAGATTGTAGCCATGACGCTGTTGTAGGTGATCAGCTAACCCAGCAGCCCGGGTTGTGCCGTAACTTTCACCGATGAGAAACTTCGGCGATGCCCAGCGTTGCTCACGGCTGGTATAGAGTCGAATAAACTCACCGACAGAATCAAGGTCTCGCTGAAAGGAATAAAACTCATTGGGATCACCATCCTTCTCTGGAATGCGCCGACTGTAGCCTGTACCTATCGGATCAATAAACACCAGATCACTTTCTTCAAGTAAACTGAATTCATTATCCGTCAGTTGATAAGGCGGCTTTAGTCGCTCACTTGCATCCTTTCCTAGAGGGACTCGCTTTGGTCCAAGTAGCCCTAACAACATCCATACTGAAGAAGAACCAGGGCCACCATTAAACGAGAAGGTCAGCGGTCGTTTGCCCAGGTCCCGAACACCATCTCTGGTAAAGGCCATAAAAAATATCTCGGCCCGCGGTTTGTGACCATCCTTATCGGTTTCTTCTTTTAGGACAATCGTGCCCACCCTGGCGGTATATCGAAGTTGCTTTTTGCCAGACTTCAACACATGTCTGGTCGTTACAATATTGTCCTTTACAGATGGGGTTTCCTGTTTCGCTGTTTCATCAGCGCTAGACTTCTTCTCATCACTCATGGGGACACTCCTACCAGCTTTCAGGTTTTCCTAGCGGCCGAGCTAATGACCGATTCGTTTTCTAACTGGTCTATCTCAGCCTCTGTTTTATCGAGTACCGACTGTAATATTTGCCGGGTATGTTCACCAAGCTTCGGTGGTCTTTTTTCGTAGGTCATTTCACTACGAGATAATTTAATCGGGCTCGCCACCAGTGGCAGACCATCAAGGGCGATTTCCATGCCCCTGGCTTTTACTTGCGGATCATTAAAGACCCTATCGAGGGTATTTATTGGACTCGCTGGTACGCCTGCTGCGGTGAGTTCTTCTAACCAGGCATCCAGCGGACGACGAGCGATAATATCTTCCAACAGGGGAACTAGTTCTTCGCGATAGCGAACCCGGTTAGCATTGGTTGCATATGCCGGCTGCTGGGCAAGATCTGGCCTCCCAATACAGTCACAAAAGTTCTTAAACTGTGAATCATTGCCGACAGCGATAATAAGATGCCCATCGCTGGTCGCAAAGGATTGATAGGGGACAATATTAGGGTGCGCATTACCGAGTCTGACAGGCACATCACCGGTGACCAGATAGTTACTTGCCTGGTTGGCAAGACTCGCAGTCACAACATCCAACAGGGCCATATCCACTTGTTGGCCAAGGCCACTGACTTGCCGTTCTTGCAGTGCTGCCAGAATACCAATGGTACTGTATAAACCTGTCAGCACATCAGCGAGTGCAACACCTACCTTTTGCGGTGTACCACCTCTGGCATCTGTATCACCGGTAATACTCATCAGCCCAGCCATACCCTGGATAATAAAGTCATAGCCAGGCTGCTGCTTGTAGGGCCCTGTTTGTCCGAAGCCGGTCACAGAGCAATAGATAAGGCCAGGGTTAATCTCACGTAAGGTTTCATAGCCTAACTGGCGGCGTTCAAGGTCACCCTGCTTGTAGTTCTCCACCAGGATGTCAGCCTTTGCCGCCATGGCCTGAACCAGAGAAACCCCTTCCGGGGTTGATATGTCGATACAGATGGATTGTTTACCGCGATTGGCGGACATGAAATATGCCGAGATTTCATCACCATCTGGGAATTGATAAAAAGGTGGGCCAAATGCGCGGGTATCATCCCCCTGCCCTGGTTTTTCTACCTTGATAACAGTAGCACCCAGGTCCGCAAGAGTCTGGCTTGCCCAGGGACCAGCCAATACCCGACTTAGATCAAGAACTAATATACCTTCAAGAGGCGCATTGGCAGCCACGGGCAATCCTATTATTTACGAATACCTTCCACATAAAGGG
>CBDUKY010000344.1:0-4005 GCA_965367925.1 uncultured Pseudomonadales bacterium
GGGGATCAACCACCCCCATGGACACCTGGATTAGTTTTATGGCCGCGAGCTTACCCCCTGAAGAGGAGACCACTGAATTGGACTTCCCTGACAGGTTAGTCACGGTGCGAATTAATCCCGAGACAGGTTTGCGAGCAGACCCTTCTGATCCCACGGCGATATTTGAAATTTTCAGAGAGGAATTCGCACCACCAGCGGAACCAACGCTTGCGACGAAAAAGCAAGAAACCAGCGAGCCACTACAACAAATTTTCTAGCGGCTAGCTGGATACAACTTCCGGACTTTCTATTCGTAAGTTGGCAGGACCGTGGTCTGAGCAACACCACTATCAATGGCAGCCTTTGCAACAGCAAGAGACACCCGGGCTTTTAAACGTGGATCAAGTGGCTTAGGAATGATGTATTCCGGGCCAAAGCTCATCTCACCAATACCTTCGTAGGCCGCAAGTACTTCTGCAGGCACAGGTTCTTTAGCAAGTTCACGTATCGCATGAACAGCAGCCATTTTCATTTCTTCATTGATGTCGGTAGCGCGCACATCCAATGCACCACGGAACATGAATGGAAAACACAGTACGTTGTTAACCTGGTTAGGGTAGTCAGAACGACCAGTCGCCATAATCACATCATCACGAATGCTCTTCGCTAGCTCAGGCAGTATTTCTGGGTCTGGATTCGCCATTGCAAACACAACGGGGTCTGGTGCCATTGCTCGCAAGCTTTCCTCGTCGAGCAGATTTGCACCTGACACGCCGATAAACACATCTGCATCCTGGCAAGCATCTTTGAGGGTTCTTTTGTTCGTTGGATTCGAAAATTCCTGCTTGTAAATAGACAGGTCATCACGATCAGAATGTACAACACCCTTGGAGTCCACCATAAAGATGTTGCTCTTCTGAGCACCCAGCACAACCAGTAATTTAAGAATCGCGAGAGCTGCTGCGCCAGCACCAAGACAAACAATATTTGCATTCGCAATGTCTTTGCCGCGTAATTCGAGGGCATTTAGTAGCCCTGCTGCGGTGACGATCGCGGTGCCATGTTGATCGTCATGAAAAACCGGAATGTCACACTTCTCTTTCAATTGACGTTCAATTTCGAAACACGCTGGCGCACCAATATCTTCAAGATTAATGCCACCAAAGGTGACAGCAATACGTTCCACCGTTGAAACAAATTCGTCTACATCCAGAGTTGTGACTTCGATGTCAAAGCAATCAATGTCAGCAAAGCGTTTGAAAAGCAGCGCCTTACCTTCCATCACTGGTTTACTGGCCAGTGCACCCAGATTACCTAAGCCTAGAATTGCAGAACCATTACTAATCACACCAACCAGATTTCCCTTCGAGGTATATTGATAAGCAGTTTTTGGATCTGCAGCAATTTCCTTCACTGGCTCACCGACACCGGGGGAATAAGCAAGGGCCAGATCATCAGCGTTATTAGCATCTGTCGTCAGGGACAGGGCAATTTTGCCGGGGAATGGATGAGAGTGATATCGCAGTGCGCGATCTCGCATGGTTTCTTTTTCTGTCATGGGATTGATCCCTTATCTAATTACTGGTTTAGGGTTGATCGAACGTGTCGCGCATACTATCGGATAGCGGGACAAAAAAAAGGGCGCAATTAAGCACCCTTTTTGATTCTTCACAGCTTCTGGACTACTTAGCGCCGGTACGGCCACCAAATCGCTTGTTAAAGCGATCGATTCTACCTGCAGTATCAACAATCTTCTGTTTGCCGGTATAAAATGGGTGACACTGTGAACATACTTCCAAGTGAATATCTTCACATTTGGTCGAACTAGTTTTAATGACATTGCCACAACTACAAGTTGCGGTAATCTCTTCGTATTTAGGATGAATTCCTGCCTTCATGATAATAACCTGTCTCGCGCGAGGGGCGCATCATACCAGAGTAAATTTTAATGGCAAGGGAGGTTGCAGCAGATTTTAAAACCCTCAACTCCCAGCACCAATCAGGCATAATACCTGACCCCGAGCATGGTCAATTCACGTGACGCCACAATTCCTTGAGGTAGCGGTTCCAGTGCCCTTGCGGCGCAGTTTCCACTATTTACCACCAAAAGAGTCCTCTAGCGCGGCCTTTAAGGCTGGCCAGCGCATCTGGGTTCCCTTTGGTCGCCAGAAACTGGTTGGCATTGTCCTTGGTACCGTGACAGAGACAGATATCGCCGTGGATAAGATAAAACATGCCATCGAACTTATCGACTCAAGCCCGATATTTTCAGCCACATTGTTCAAAATCTGCCGCTGGGCTGCCAACTATTACCAACACCCCATCGGTGAAGTGCTCCATACCGCGTTACCAGTGCTTCTCCGCCGTGGAGAGCCAGCAACCGCAACAACCAGACGTCTATTTCCAGAATGGGATGCTGATCAACTAACGTCCCTTAACCGCGCACCAAGACAAAAAGCCCTGCTCAATTTACTTCTTGAGCACAAAGACGGGCTTTCCAGAGCAGAATTGCAGCGTTTGGACATATCTTCGCAGACTATTAAAGCCATGCTAGATCGGCAAGCAGTGTACTGGAAAAATGTAATCAGCAGCCCCATCGCTGAATTACCCACGCATCCAGTCGCAGATGCTCTCTCTCTTAATTCAGAGCAGTCAGCTGCCCTTTCAAAGCTCAGCGAAGCCCGTACTCACCTGCTTTTCGGCATCACCGGCAGCGGCAAAACCGAGGTCTATCTGCAAGCTATCTCCAGCGTCCTTGCCGCAGGGAAGCAAGCACTGGTACTGGTCCCAGAGATTGGATTAACGCCACAGACCATCAAACGTTTCAGAGATAGATTTCAGCAATCCGTCGTCGCCCTCCATTCTGGGTTAACAGATCGAGAGCGTTTGACCGCCTGGCAGGACGCCAGGAGTGGCGAGGCCGCGGTAGTAATTGGTACCAGATCCGCCATATTCACACAGCTCAAAAACATCGGTTTGATTGTTGTCGATGAAGAACATGATGGCTCCTTCAAACAACAAGATGGCTTTAGATATTCAGCCCGGGACCTCGCGGTGATGCGAGGTCAAACCGAGAAGATCCCGGTTATTCTAGGCAGTGCTACACCTTCATTCGAAAGCCTACTAAACGCCATCAATGGCAAATATCTGGTCCACAAGCTTGAACAAAGACCTACTGGCGCAAGGCAAACTGCATTTAAAGTCATACCGACAAAACACGCGACTATGCAGGAAGGTTTCTCCACCAGTTTGATCGAGCAGATGCAGCAACATCTTGAAGCTGGCAACCAGGTGCTCGTGTTTCTTAACCGACGCGGCTTTGCACCTGTATTGCATTGCCGGCAATGTAGCTGGATATCAACCTGTCACCGCTGCGATGCGAGGATGACCTACCATCTGACAACCCGGTCTCTTAACTGTCACCATTGTGGACATCAATCCAAAGCGCCCAGAACATGCCCGGCTTGCCAGTCTGATCAGATCGTACCCCTTGGTCTTGGCACCCAGCGTTTAGAACATGGTTTACAGCAGCTTTTTCCAGAAGAAAAAATTATCCGCATTGACCGAGACTCAACACGCAAGAAAGGCGCAATGGAAGCCATAGTTGCGGAGGCCAACGAGGGCAAGCGGTCTATTCTGCTTGGCACCCAACTGCTTGCAAAAGGACATCACTTTCCTGATGTCACCCTGGTCGCAATCATTGATTTAGATGGAGGATTTTACAGCGCAGACTACCGGGCCATCGAACGTATGGGCCAGTTGCTGCTACAAGTAAGCGGCAGGGCTGGCCGGGAGCAAAAGCCTGGTACAGTTGCTATTCAAACA
Organism: uncultured Pseudomonadales bacterium; assembly: GCA_965367925.1. Taxonomy (GTDB): domain Bacteria; phylum Pseudomonadota; class Gammaproteobacteria; order Pseudomonadales; family Azotimanducaceae; genus JAHRVQ01. The sequence continues at coordinate 3,805 of CBDUKY010000344.1, forward strand.
GCATTCCCAGAAGAACCTATTCTGCAATGTCTTATCACCGAGGGCTATGAAGCTTTCGCATTAAAACTACTAAAAGAAAGAAAACAGTACGACCTACCGCCCTATCATCACCAGGCAGTAATTCGCGCCGAGTCGACTGGTAGAAACACAGCGATTGAATATCTACAAAAATTAGCCGAAAGCTATCAAACCGGACCGACA
>CBDUKY010000345.1:0-4004 GCA_965367925.1 uncultured Pseudomonadales bacterium
ATACGCCAACCGTCGCCATCGCGAACCGCATTGGTTTCCATATGCGTGGCGTCAGAGCCATGATCAGGTTCTGTAATACCAAAGGCAAAACCTCGTTTGCCTTCTAACAGCAGCGGAATCCATTCTTCTTTCTGGGATTCCGTCCCGTAAGCCAGCATTAACAGCAGGCCAACATTGTTAGCGACAATAGAGTGTTCGTTTTGCAGGTCGTTATGGAGCCCAAGCCCCTTGGCGGCAAAGTGTTCCCGAATAACTGCCATACCAAGGTTGGAACCATCCTGACCACCATATTCCTTTGGAATTGGATACCGGTAGTGGCCCGCTGCATCTGCACGCCGTCTTGCTTCAGCGAGCAGCGCTTCCCATTCTTCGTTGGGTAGACCACCTCGCTCCCAGTCCGTTCTTGCATCTTCCCGCCGGTGATCAAAAAACCGGATGTTGTCATCTTGCTGTTCAAGGGGTTTTATCTCAGCTTCAATAAACGCATCAAGCTCTGCGAGATAGTCCGTCAATTCCTTCGGGATATCAAAATCCATACTGGGTTTCCTCTTTTTAAGTTAAATAGTAGCTGCCTTGATAATAACACCGCCTCAGGCCACACAAGCAACTGAAACCGGCCAGTTAGGTTATTAAGGGAAACTGGTCTAAAATTCTGTTTCGCCCATGAATCTTGTCAGGTACCTACTGTGTCCGAGGTTGCTAGATCAGAAATTGTTGTTCGCAAGGTGGATTTCGACTTCCCCGAAGATGTCGAACTCTATGCAGTCCCTGGCATGCCGCGCATCTCCCTGTTTATCGCGGCTTTTTCATTGACCATGCCCTATCTTGAGCCTTATCTAATCAGGATGATGCTAAAAGCCATGGATCATGTGGATGATGAAAATCTTAAAGAAGATATGCGGCGCTTTTCCCAACAGGAAGGCAATCACTTTCGCAACCACGCCAGATTAAACAAGATTATCCGCTCTAAATTTGAACCAGACGTTGCCGCGGAAATTGAGCAAATCGAAATGGACCTGAAAGCAGATTACGAACGGCTCCTAAAGGATGAATCACTGGCTTTGAATCTCGCCTATGCAGAAGGTTTCGAAGCCATGACCTGTGCCGCCGCCATGGCAGGTGCAGAAAAGAAAGTCAGACCTAACACAGCTAGCGGCTGGGATGAGTTGTTAGACTGGCATGCCGTAGAAGAGATTGAACACAGAACAGTTGCCTTCAATGTATTCGAACATGTTGTGGGCAGCTATACCTATCGCCTTACACGAGGTCTCTGGGCCCAGTACCATTATTTGAAATTCATCCACCGGTTTTATGTGGTGATGTTGCGAGCAAAAGGCTTTAAGGTCATGCCTTATATACCCTTCTTTTTACTGGCAGGTGGTTTCAGATATTTGAATTCCCTGACCCCCTGGTATAACCCTGCCAACTACAAGATCGGCCCCAATTTGCAAGCGAGGCTAGACAAATATTCAGAGATGGTCGCGGCAGAACACGCCTAGTTAGCTTCAGGTTGGCGGTACACCCTGCTTGCCGGTCAGATGCCAGTGCAAGAGTGGCAGATGTTGTCGGCCTTGAAATAGTTCGCCTTGCCAGAGGTAGGCCGGCGAATCAAAAATCCCCGCTTCTAACAAACTCGCCTGATGCGCAGCGAGTCGCGCTGGGCTAAAACTCATAAACCCCGAAATGACATCCTCATCGTAACCACTCGCCGCTAATAATCCTTGTACTTTTGTCGGTGTATCAACCAGTTCGCCATTGCGAAACATATGTTGATAGGCCGCTTCTATAAATTTTAGTGGCCCTTGACCCTGCTCATGGAGCCACAGCAACGCCTCGTGCAAATGCCCGGCATCCAATCGCCGCTGGGCAAGTTCTAAGGGCAGATCAAGGGCTTCACAATCCCGCTCTAGCTCACGCATTTCTGTCTTATATCTTGCTGCGGCACGCTTTGCTTTATAAGCATCTAGTGGATCATCTTCATTGGCAACATAGGGTCGCGCCAGGGGTCTGGGAATGATGCCGCTAACAGGCAGCCAGACTGCCTTGACCCCGGTCTCTTCGATTAACCTCCTGGTCGGTGCTAGTGCACGATAGCCAGCAATATTGCCAAGATCCAGATAAACGCTAAGCTGCTCCATTAGCTACCCCTGATCTCGTGTCATTGGCAATATCAGGTAAGTCCCCCTCACATCCACCTAGATGCCAGCGAACTCTTGGCAGGTGTTCCCGGCCAAAGTAGACCTCGCCGTCAATGACATAGGTTGGTACCCCATAGTAGCCCTGATCAAGGATCTGCACTTGTAGGTCATCGTGTAGACGCCGGCCTTCTGATGTAACCCAGGCTTCAAAGCCCGAGGGGCTAGCGCCAGCATCCTCAAGCACACTGATCACAACCGCAATATCTTCAATATCTAATTCTCGCTTCCAGAACTGCTCAAAGGTGATGTCGATGTAACGCTTTAGCGGATCATGACCCTGCTGCTTTGCCCATAGCAAACCAATGTTCGCCAGGGACGAATCCCATATCTTCTGGGTGCCTAATAAGGTGAGGTTACGCAGGCTGGCGTATCGTCTTGCATCTTTATAGGCGTACTTTACAGCCAGCCATTGATTGGAAGAGCGATTACTCTCAACCACTTTACCGGTCTTATTGGTTTTAGCGGTACCTAGATAACTACCAATATTCAGGGTCAGGGGTTGCCAGTCGATGATAATGCCGAACTGATCTTCGAGTGCGTAGGTCGCATCCTTGGCTATGTAAGCGTAAGGACTCTTAAAATCGATATAAACTGTGAGTGGTTTCATAGGCCTACTTTAGTTTTATGACAACAAGGCTACAACTTGTAATATTCAGGAGAATTAGTTTAGCCTGCGCACAACCCTGACATCTGGCATATTATGGATCCTATTACACAAGGTGCTCTTGGCGCATCAGTCCCCCAGTCGTTGGGGAAACCCGAACGCATGGCAACAATCACCTGGCTAGGTTGCCTGGCTGGTATGGCGCCAGATCTTGACGTCTTGATTCAGTCCCCCAGTGATCCGATTTTGTTTCTTGAGTTTCACCGGCAGTTTACCCATTCACTTTTCTTTATCCCCATTGGCGCACTTATTTGTGCGACGGTATTTTATCGCTGGTCCAGGGCGCACTTTTCCTTCAAGCAAACCTACATAGTTTGCTGCCTGGCCTACGGAACCCACGCACTGCTTGATGCCTGCACCACCTACGGCACCCAACTTCTCTGGCCCTTTACCGATGCAAGATTCGCCTGGAACAATGTCAGCGTCATCGATCCGCTGGCAACCGTGCCATTACTGATCATGGTAATACTAAGTTGGCGTAAGTCTCGCCCCTTATTCGCACAGTTAGGGCTGCTCTGGTTTCTCGGATACCTCGGCCTCGGTGTATTTCAGAAGGACCGTGCAACTGAAGCCGGGCAAGCCATTGCCGAGTCGCGTGGTCACCATGGGGTCGTGGTTTCCGCCAAGCCGGGCTTTGCCAACATACTATTGTGGAAGGTCATTTATGAGTATCAAGATACCTACTATGTCGATGCGGTCCGGGCGGGTTTAACACCAACTGTTTATGAAGGTGATCGCATTAAGAAGCTCAATCTAGAACGGGACCTACCCTGGCTCAACCTGGCGTCACAACAAGCACTGGATGTTACACGTTTTGATTGGTTTAGCGCCGGCTACCTCGCCCTTGACCCCCATGATCCAATGTTTGTAATTGATATGCGATACTCGGTGCTACCAAACCAGATTAAGCCCCTCTGGGGAATTCGACTGAATCCAAATGCAGGAGACAATGATCACGTGGAATTTATTTCAGAACGTGATACCAGTGCTGGCACCCTACAAACATTGTATTCAATGATCCTGGGAAAATGATAACAAGGTAGCAAAGCATCATGACATATCGAGATTACAATCCACGCACCGACGTCAAAGCAGTCAGACGTATCTGGCATGAGTGTGGTTGGATCGATGATATCGAAACG
>CBDUKY010000346.1:0-3981 GCA_965367925.1 uncultured Pseudomonadales bacterium
GATGGTTTGGCCTTAATGAATAGCGCCTGACGAATGAGTTAGGGATAATAAAGCATTCGCCTTATTAGGTCAGGTTATATTTGCCGCCGTTTATCAAACAATTGCAGGGAAAGATTCTCTTTTGAATAACACGAATACCAGTGTCCACAATGCGGAAAAGCAGCGTCGTGAGCTAGCACTCAATGACTGGGCAAAGGCACAACTGAAAACCATGGATGTGCCAGTGGATGAGCACTTCGCGATTGTTTCAGCATCTGACGATGCGAGCTTTCGCCGCTATTTCCGTGCTGTAATCGGGGCTCAGTGCTACATATTTGTCGATGCGCCGCCAGACAAGGAAGACAATCAAAGCTTTGTAAAGATTGCAGGCATGTTAAGTGCCGCTGGTCTGCGTGCACCTGTGGTATACAAGCATGATTTTCAGCTCGGATTCCTCATGTTGTCTGACCTCGGCCAGGAACTCATGCTCGATAAGCTCAAACTAGCCTCCCTTGATGAGCAAAAGACCCTATACCAGGATGCAATCAAGGTGTTGATTGATTTAAAGCAGGTGCCAGTCGAGGACCTACCTGCCTACGATGGGGCCAGGTTGAATGAAGAGATGTCCCTTTTTAGAGATTGGTTTCTAACGCGGTATCTGGATTATTCCCTGAGTAATACCGAGAGTGACATGCTTGAGCGGCTTTTTGCTCAACTTATTGATAGCGCTAGAGCGCAACCACAGGTTTTTGTACATCGTGATTTTCACGCAAGAAATTTGATGTCGGCCCAGGGTATTTCGTTGATCGACTTTCAGGATGCTGTCGCAGGCCCACTGACCTATGACCTGGTGTCATTACTCAAAGACTGCTACTGGCGCTTGCCACTTGAGGCCATAGAATCACTAGCGAAATCCTTTTATCAGCAATGTCAGCCTGAGGAGAAGACAGGTGGGACGGCCAGTGAAGCAAGTTTCCTGCGAAGTTTTCATCTGATGGGCTTACAGCGTCACTTGAAGTGCGCCGGTATATTCTGCCGTTTGAATCTTCGCGACGGTAAGCCTGGCTATATGTCGGATATTCCGCTGGTCCTCGAATATATGCGCGAGGTGAGTAATCTGTATCCTGAGTTATCTGAGTTTGGTGACTGGCTGGGGCGTGAGATTCAACCGCTTTTTGTTCAGAAAATGGCGCATGAATCGTGAAGGCGATGATTCTTGCTGCCGGGGTAGGTGCGAGAATGTTGCCCCTGACGCTAAAAACCCCTAAGCCGTTACTAAAGATCAAAGATGAACCCCTGATTGACCGACATCTCCGACGGCTTGCGACGGCAGGGGTCACGGATGTGGTGGTTAACCTGCATCATCTAGGTGATCAAATTGAAAACCATGTTGGAGACGGTCACCAGTTTGGTCTGCAAGTGCGTTATTCAAAGGAATCTGAACTATTGGAAACGGCAGGTGGGATTCAGAAAGCACTGCCTCTGCTAGGTGATGGTCCGTTTATTGTGATTAATGGCGATATCTATACAGATTATGATTTTTCTAATCTGCTGGGATTGGATGCCAGTCGATTTGCTAGCGATTTTCTTGCTCACCTTGTGATGGTTGATAACCCACCCCATCATCCAGAAGGTGACTTTGGTATTGCGGCAAATGGCGCGTTAACATCTGCGCGACCTCACTTTACTTACTCCGGTATCGGTATTTACACGCCGGAATTTTTTTCGGGGTTTAGAGTAAAAAGGCGAATGTTGCGGGAAATATTCGATCAAAAGCTCGAATTAGGAAAGTTGAGTGCTGAATTTTACGAGGGTTTTTGGAACGATGTAGGTACGCCAGAACGCTTTGATCAACTGGGAAAATTGGTGTTGAGAATGAGGACGGTCTAGCGTCATCGTTAGCTTTCACCGCGTAATTAGATACAATGCAAACTACTAACTATCACTGGGGATTGACTTGAAACCACTTATTGCACCATCAATCCTTTCAGCGGATTTTGCCCGGTTAGGGGAAGAGGTTGACGCTGTCCTCGAAGCAGGCGCGGATATTATCCATTTTGACGTAATGGATAATCACTATGTCCCCAACTTGACGATTGGCCCAATGGTTTGTCAGGCGCTGCGAAATTACGGTGTTAAAGCACCGATTGATGTTCATCTAATGGTCAAGCCAGTCGACAGAATCATTGGTGATTTTCTTGAAGCAGGGGCAAGTTATATCACCTTCCACCCTGAAGCCAGCGAGCATATTGATCGCTCTTTGGAACTGATTCGATCGGCCGGTTGTCAATGTGGTCTAGTGTTCAATCCGACCACGTCCCTTTCCTATCTTGACTATGTCATGGACAAGATTGATATGGTGCTACTGATGTCAATCAACCCAGGGTTTGGCGGCCAGACCTATATTCCAATGACCAACGACAAGTTACGTGAGGCACGAAAGCGAATTGACGCATCCGGGCGTGATATACGATTGGAAATTGACGGTGGTGTGAAACTCACCAATATTGCTGAGATTGCTGCTTGTGGTGCAGATACCTTCGTTGCAGGCTCTGCGATATTTGGCTCTGACGATTATGCGGCAACAATTAGTGAAATGAAGGCGAAGATCGCTGAGGCTTGATTCGAGCATTGCTGTGAATTATTCTCTCCGACCTGATTAGGAAAGATTCATGAAAGACACTTATTTCAGTTCCCTCCTCCGTTGGCGATGGTGATCTAACATCGTTACCTGTTCCTGCATGGCATTTCTTTGTAGGGCATCGGCGTCAAGCCATCCAGTGTTAAATTAGTCGCATAGCGCGAAGTCAGAACCTAGTAGCCTTATCCATTAAGGCGGAGAAATTCATGAATTCCGAAAAGTTAGCCGAATTTGCAGCCCAGGGTTATAACCATGTGCCCATCACAGAGGTTGTACTAGCAGATCTTGATACACCCTTATCTAGTTACATCAAAGCAGCCAGAGGAAATTATAGTTACCTCTTAGAGTCTGCTGCCCAGGGCGGCGAGAAATGGTCAAGATATTCCATGGTTGGTTTGCCCTGCCAGAAGGTATTGAAGGTCTTTGGCCATGAAGTGGTTGTTGAGGAGGACGAAAAAGAGATCTCGCGTTCTGAAGTAGAAGATCCACTAGCCTATGTAGAGGCATTTCAGCAGCAATACAAATATCCTGCATTGGATGATCTACCTATCTACACTGGCGGACTTGTTGGCTACTTTGGTTATGACGCTGTTCGCTATGTAGAGCCAAAACTAGCACATAGTATGCCGAAAGACGTAATCGGATCGCCAGATATTCTGCTAATGGTATCTAACGACGTTATGGTGTTTGACAATATTAAGGGCAAGATTCATTTGATCACACACGTGGACCCGAACCTGCCAGAGGCAATGACGATTGCTCAAAAGTCCCTTGCTCGTATGAAAGCGTCGCTGCAAACAGATGTACCTGGTAGTGTCAGAGATATTTCTGTTAGTCCTGCGCTTCGAGAGGAGGACTTTGTTTCGAGTTACGGTGAAGAAAAATACAAGGCAGATGTTGATCGAATCAAAGAATATATTGTCGCCGGTGACGTCATGCAGGTGGTGTTAGCGCAACGAATGACTGCACGACTAGAGGCTGATCCGCTGGATTTGTATCGGGCCCTTCGGTCCTTGAATCCGTCGCCCTATATGTACTATATGAATCTGAAAGATTTCCACATCGTCAGTTCATCGCCAGAAATTCTAGCCAGACTAGATGATGGTGAAGTTACGGTTCGTCCTCTGGCGGGAACCAGACGTCGAGGAATGGATGAGGCAGAGGATCTGGCAATGGAGGAAGAACTGCTTGCCGATCCGAAAGAATGTGCTGAACACTTGATGCTTATTGATCTTGGCCGAAATGATATAGGTCGGGTCAGTGAAGTCGGTTCAGTTAAGGTCACCGATATGATGGTGGTGGAACGATATGCCCACGTTATGCACATCGCATCAAATGTACAGGGTAGAGTTAAGCTGGGT
>CBDUKY010000347.1:0-3973 GCA_965367925.1 uncultured Pseudomonadales bacterium
AGACCTGGCGGCAAACACTTACACACATCCGCGGCTATTTCTACTTTGACTGAGTGCAACCTCACTGCACACTAGACAGGGTGAAAATCCATTGCCCTGTCTGACAAGATGAACATCTTCACACCCACCCGCATCTGGTTTAATCAACTGCTATATGGATTGTTACCCGGCCAGTGCCTTCTCTGCAAAGGTCGGAGTCACAGGCAATTGGATCTCTGCCAGCCCTGTGAAGATAGCTTACCGGGTATTCAACATGGCTGCTGGCAATGTGGCCTTGAACTAGAAGCAGGTACGGAAATTTGCTCTGAGTGCATCGATTCACCGCCACCCTTTGATCATTGCTTTGCCAGATTCAAATATGAAGCACCAATAGATCTGCTAATTAACCAATTTAAAAACAGGCAAAGGGTCATCGTTGGCAAGGTACTATCCAGTGTACTTGCAAGCAGCTACCTGGCAGATCATCTGGTGCTACCTGACGCCTGGATACCCGTGCCACTGCATAAAAATAGGCTAAAAGCGCGAGGTTTTAATCAAGCAATAGAAATTGCCGAGGTCCTGTCAGATTTAACTGGCATCCCTAGCCGTCCAGATGTTGTGCGCCGTATCCGAGAAACAAATTCTCAGCGAACCCTTGGTGCAAAAGCCAGGCAAGGTAATGTACTTGGTGCTTTTTCCGTGGACACAGAACTGACAAATATGCGGGTCGCGATCGTCGATGATGTCGTCACAACCGGCGCGACCGTTGCCGAACTCAGCCGACACCTGCTAGACAAGGGCGCTTTTGAAGTCCAGGTTGTCTGTCTCGCCAGAACGCTAAAGTAAGCCAACAACGCAGAGTATGACCTGACCTGCTATGATATGGTCAACGTTTTTGAGACAAGATAGTTAACATCATGGATTGGCAGTTTTTCAATATTGCCGAGGCATTTGAGCCCGGTACTCGCGCACCAGAAAAGTTTGAAAATAGCTTTCATATTGTCATTTCTGACGACGAAATCCTCGCTCCGGACACTGGTCCATGGCGACCTATGACCAGCGATGAGTATCGCTGGATCGGTATTGACGAAGTTGCCCAGCATTTTCTAGGAAATATTGGTGGTATTCCGGTTTTTGTAAACGAGGTAGATCCTGAAGCTGACAACCCAGAAGGCTACGAATTCGAAACCCTCTGGTCTTTTCTTGGTCGGGTTGATGAAGCGATTTTTTATCTCCTTGGACGCGCCAAGCAAGTTGTCGAATGGTATCGAAATCATCAATTCTGCGGTCAATGCGGCAAGCCGACAGGGGATGCTGAATCAGACCGATCGCGAAAATGCCACGATTGCGGCATTCTATTTTATCCACGACTTTCACCCTCAATTATCGTCTTAATCAGTCGCGGTGAAGAAATGCTACTAGCAAAGCATGCTAATGCGCGGAGCAATTTCTATTCGACGCTGGCTGGCTTTGTTGAGCCAGGTGAAACCATCGAAGAAGCCGTTCACCGTGAAGTCTATGAAGAAGTGGGGCTCAAGGTTAAAAATCTGAGGTATTTCAACAGCCAATCCTGGCCATTCCCAAATTCACTTATGCTTGGATTTCATGCGGAGTACGATAGTGGTGACATTGTGCTTCAAGCAGAAGAAATTGCCGAGGCAAAGTGGTTTCACTATACAGAACTACCACATCGACCGGCCATGGTATCCATTTCCGGTTGGTTGATTGACGCACAGATAAAGTCGTTGCAACAAAGCAGCGACAACTAGTCGCAACGAATGGTAGAAACCACACTCTCAAACAATTCTTCATTTAGCAGTCTTTCTCCTGATCTGGTCATGGATGCCGTTGAGAGCCTGGATTACCGATGCGATGCGCGCATTTTAGAATTAAACAGTTACGAAAATCGTGTCTACCAGATCGGCATTGAAGATGCGGAACCACTTATTGGTAAGTTTTATCGCCCTAATAGGTGGACAGATGAACAAATCCTCGAAGAACACGACTACACCTTAGAGCTCGCCGACTCTGACGTCTCGGTTGTTGCGCCGCTTGTAATCAACGGCAAGAGTTTATTTCATTTCGACGCTTACAGATTTTCTCTCTATCCCCGCCGCGGTGGCCGGGCACCCAACCTGGATGACCCTGGTAATCTTGAAATCCTCGGTCGCCATATAGCCAAGATTCACAGCCTGGGTTTTGACAAGCCCTTTAAGGTGCGACCAGAAATTTCTGTGGCAACCTATGCAGAAAGTGCTCGTGAGTATCTATTGGCAAACAACTTTATTCCTGAAGACCTATTACCTGCCTACACGACTGTCTCTGAACAATTGCTTGTCGATTTAAACACGGCATTTAACCAGGTGGCTGGTATTGAACCTGTTCGGTTACACGGCGATTGCCATATGGGAAATGTCTTGTGGCGGGACGACACCCCGCATTTTGTCGATTTTGATGACGCTCGCAACGGTCCGCCGATTCAAGATATCTGGATGATGTTATCTGGCGAACGCAGTGAACAGCAGCAACAACTGACAGCAATTTTGAAAGGTTACAAGATGTTTTGCCATTTCGATCACCGGCAAATTTCATTGATTGAACCTTTGCGCACCCTGCGCCTGATGCATCATGCCCGTTGGTTAGCAGAGCGCTGGGATGACCCTGCCTTTCCTCGCGCCTTCCCATTCTTCAATGGTCCAAGGTACTGGTCAGATCATATACTCGAACTTCGAGAGCAATGGTCGAAACTATCGGAACCCAGTCTACAAGTGGATTTTTAAACCGGTCGTAGTTGGCTCGATTTAGATCGATATTTGTTCACTACAGGATTCGCATACATTTCTAACCATTTGGTCTGCCAGTCTCGTGGGCAACCGGACAATCTCGCTTCAAATGCCGATGTATCTGAGAACTCAACCGAGGCCTTGAGCGCCGTCCAGGTTTCAACATAGTCAGAATCTGGCGCAGTGGCCGTGGCCAACTGCTGCAGTGCCCAGTAGTTGATATGGTATAGCTGGTAATTATCTAACACCTGACGGTCAATCGCGTTGGCAATCTCTTCTGGGGATTGAAAATCTCCGCAGAGGGGCGTCCCAAATCTCAAGTAAATCTTTCCTTTAAACTCACCTAGCCCTTTCACAAGACTCAACAGGTCTTCACCAGCAGGCTTCTCATAGCTGCCCTCTGCTGCTATTGCCGTTAGCTCCTTGGCTTTAAGATAGTCGCAAGGATCATACTCATAGGAAATGGACACAGGCACAATATGCAAGGCTGCAACCGTCTCTGCCAGCGGTTGCTTTCTCTTTGCAAGGGCGAACATTTTAATAATGGCCGGGTCCGTCACATCATATCCATCTTTCGCTCGCCCCTCCGATTGCGCGATCCAAATTGACTGCTTCTCTGCAATTGACTCGTGAATGTAATTTGAAGACTGCAACAATGCGGCAAAGACCTTTTTCGCCCCTTCTTCCGAACGCTTGATAAAAAAGCTCTTGTTCAACTTCATTAGGGAAGTCGCGAAATCTCGTTGAATGAGATTATCACCAACAGCTATCCGAACAGTATCGTGACCAGATAACCACAACGCATAGTCAACGAGCATAGAATCCCCGGCTATGTCCCGATGATTGCCGACAAACAAATAAGCCTCATCCTTCTGTAACCGGTCGATACCGCTATACTCAAAACAACTTGTGGTTTCAGCAACAATTCGTTTCGCATAAGAAGAGATAACCTGCTGGAACTCATTAACGGTTGAAACCTTACCCAGTGACCTGTTCAACACATAACGCGTTGCCATACGCACCACAAAAGGCAGGTAGCGAGATAACGCCGGGGAATGGTACTTACCTAGAAAATCCAGGAATTCGGTATCTGCGAGTAAACGTTGGATTACACCGCGAACCTCATCATCTTGATAAGGTCGAATATCGTCGAAATTACTCATGTGGGGTTGCTAATTTTTTGCAGCATTTTACCGTTAAAACCATCCCTG
>CBDUKY010000348.1:0-3967 GCA_965367925.1 uncultured Pseudomonadales bacterium
CTGATAAACACCGAACAGTTGATGACAAGCCCTACGGTGGTGGGCCTGGCATGTTGATGAAGGTCGAGCCACTACAAAAGGCCATTGCAGCTGCTAAACAAGAAGCGTTGCAAGGAAATGAGCCAGAAGCCTGCCAGGTGATTTACTTATCACCCCAGGGCAAACCATTGACCCAGGCGGTACTTGAGTCATTGGCGACCCATCGCAGCCTGGTGCTCGTTGCAGGTCGTTACGAGGGCATAGACGAACGTCTCATTGAAAATGAGATAGATGCCGAATACTCCATTGGAGACTATGTGCTCAGTGGTGGTGAATTACCGGCAATGGTGTTGATTGACGGCCTTGTGCGTTTACAGCCAGGCGCAGTTGGTGACATTGAGTCAGTACAACAGGATTCTTTTAGTGACGGACTGTTAGATTATCCGCACTATACGCGGCCAGAAGTTGTAGATGGTCAAAGCGTGCCAGCGGTTTTGCTTGGTGGTAATCATGCCGAGATTGAGCGTTGGAGAATGAAACAGGCGATTGGGCGTACCTATCTTAGACGACCTGATTTGCTGGAAGGGCGGCAGTTGACCGAACTTGAGAGCGTATTGTTGGATGAGTTTCAAAAGGAACTTGTTCAAAAGACTGAAATTGAGGAATGAACCATGAAAAACCAGATCATTGCAGATATTGAGAATTCACAACTAAAGCAAGACCTGCCGGACTTTAGTCCTGGCGATACGGTTGTTGTTCAGGTGAAGGTAAAGGAGGGCACTCGCGAGCGTCTTCAGGCTTATGAAGGTGTTGTTATCGGTGTACGTAGCCGTGGCATCAACTCAGCCTTTACGGTTCGTAAAATTTCTCACGGTGTTGGTGTTGAGCGAACTTTCCAGACTCATAGCCCAATGATTGACAGTGTGACAGTCAAGCGTCGTGGTGATGTTCGTCAAGCCAAGCTCTACTACCTGCGTGAATTGAGTGGTCGAGCTGCAAGGATCAAAGAGAAGTTGGCGAAGTAGTTACTTCCCAGGTTGTTTTAAAAAGCCGCTTTCGAGCGGCTTTTTTGTATCTGCGATTTGTTCTCGTGATGGGACTTTGTGTTGTCCCGCTGGCGTCATTAAACTGTGCTCATACTTCAAGGCGAGCGTCAGCGATTGAGTGACACTGACCTGATCGAAAAATATGTTGATAGTCTCTGGCTTGAGAAGGGTCTGAGTCAGAATACCCTGACCTCCTACCATCGGGATCTAGCCAGCTTCGTCCAGTGGTTGGAGTTGCGCGGCTTGCCAATTCGAAAGGTCGCAAGGCAAGACCTGAATCAATATCTTGCAGACCGCATGAGCGAGGGGATTAAATCCCGCTCAACTGCCAGAGCACTATCCTGCCTACGGGGGCTTTTTCGTTACCTGCTAAGGGAAAAGCAAATCGAAGTAGATCCTACTTTGCGAATCGAAAACCCCAAACTGGGTAGACCCTTACCAGATACCCTCACAGAACGTGATGTTGAACGGCTCCTGCAAGCCCCGGACTTAACCAGTACCCTTGGCTTTCGTGATCGCACCATGTTGGAAGTGTTATATGCCAGTGGGCTGAGGGTGACAGAGCTGGTGACCTTGAGGTTATCAGATATTAATTTACGCCAGGGTGTCGTGCGGGTCATGGGTAAGGGTAGCAAGGAACGTCTAGTGCCCCTGGGCGAGGAAGCTATCAGCTGGTTGCAGCGATATATTCAGGAAGCACGACCTGAGCTACTTAAGAAAAATCTTGCGGAAGATGCTGTTTTTCCGAGCACCCATGGTAAAGCAATGACCCGGCAAACCTTCTGGCACCGGATAAAACAACATGCACAGACAGCGGGAATTGAACGCAAGTTGTCACCCCATACCTTGCGTCATGCTTTTGCTACCCATTTGCTCAATCATGGCGCTGATTTGCGGGTTGTACAGCTATTGCTTGGCCACAGTGACCTTTCTACCACCCAGATCTATACCCATGTTGCCCAGCATCGGATGAAGGCTTTACATAGCCAACATCACCCAAGAGGCTGACCAGCTGTAGGTTCAGAAGGATAATTGGTGCCGATAACTGCAACTATTGGGTCATAATAAGGGTCTTATAGACAGGCTTTGCATCAAGCAGTCTGTTAAGGCAAAGTGCGTTCAAATTAAACAGGTTCCAGGCGTCTGGATAGGTGCGAGTTAATTTTCTCCGCCATTTAGCGCCAATGAGGTAAAAGATAGACATGAAATCAGCACTATTGCTTCTCACATTGTTGGCCATGATTAGTCCTGCATTTGCCTCATCAAGTGACGCGCTAGAAGGCGCTGTTACTTTTTCTGAGCTTAGCGCCGCGGACAAAAAAGCGGTCAAAGCAATTACCGAGAACCTGGCAGCCGCAAGACCAGATATCCCTATTCTCGAGATCCGGAGCAGTGAGCTGACTGGATTTTATGACGTGGTACTCCCAGCAGGGCAGATTCTGCACTTCACCGCTGATGGTAAAAACTTCTTTGCCGGTGATCTCTACAGTGTCAATCCAACAGGACTTGTGAATGTCAGTGAAACTGGCCGAAACATTGAGCGCCGCCGGTTGATGGATGAACTGGACGAAAGTGAAATGCTGGTATTTGCGCCACCAAAGGAACTTATCAAGGCAACCATTACCGTCTTTACGGATATTGATTGTGTCTACTGCCGAAAATTACACACGGAAGTGCCAGAGATGAATCGACTGGGTATAGCCGTGCGTTATCTTGCTTATCCTCGTGCCGGTACAAACTCTGAATCCTATGAGAAGTTAGTGTCTGCATGGTGTGCGGATAATCCGAAGATTGCGTTGACCCGCGCCAAGAACGGCAAACCGATTGAGCATGTTACATGTGACAACCCGGTTGCTGCACAATACGAGCTAGGTGGTCGTATGGGGGTTAACTCAACACCGTCAATTTTGCTCGAAGACGGTACCCTTTCACCAGGCTATCTACCCGCGCAAAAGCTAGCCGAGGAGCTAGGTATCCTCTAGTTCAAAGCTAGCAACACCCAACATATTTAAACGGGTGCGCTCCAGTCCTGTGATCTTGTGTTAAACTCGGGCATCTTTCGATCCGATTTGACATAAATCGGGTGATTCAGGACGAACATCCAGTTGCAAGAATCTCGACGCGCGGAGCGCCTCTATAACCTAGAAATCAGACGTAATTTGACGCGCAATTACGTGCCGTTGTTATTCCATGGCATGCTCGGCCAGACTGGTTTTCGGCTGGTAAATGCCCCCACTTTTCTGCCTGCCTACATTCTCATGCTTTCTGATGGCTCCAACTTTATCGTTGGGCTAGCACTTTCACTACAAGCCATGGGAATGACGCTGACGCCAATGTTTGGTGCTAATTTAATTGAGCATCGAAAGCGGGTACTGCCCATGGGCTTTTTAGCCGGTGGTTTGATGCGTGGCTCGATTCTTCTCATTGCTCTTGCTGGCTTTTTCCTCGAAGGTGACGCGACCCTCTATGCCATCATGTTTAGCCTCTTGCTACTGGGTATGTTCCAGGGTATTCAGGGGGTGGTATTTAACTTTCTTAATTCAAAAGTCATTCCCGTCACCAGCCGTGGTCGCCTGACAGGGCTTAGAAATTTCCTGGCTGGCATTATTTCAGCAGGGGTTGCCTGGGCTGGAGGAAAATATCTAATTGGTGATGTGCCAACAGCGGAAGGCTATTCCTGGACCTTTATTCTTGCCTTTGGCCTGACCACCACGGGCTTGTTGATGTTATTGGCAATCAAAGAACCTGAACCACCAACGGTTAAAGTTAAGCTGTCACTGTGGGATCGATTGCATGAGGTGCCGGCATTACTTCGCGAGGACCCGGCTTTTACCCGCTATTTCCTCGCCCGTTCGCTGGCCACCATGGGTCGCATGGCAATGCCGTTTTATATTCTCTATGCGGGTACGAGAATTGGGTTATCCGGGCCAACCCTCGGGACT
>CBDUKY010000349.1:0-3958 GCA_965367925.1 uncultured Pseudomonadales bacterium
CTGTTTGCAAGGGAAATGAGTTCCCAGACATTGATATCCAGCTTATCGCAAACCACAGATAATTCGTTGGCAAAGGCAATGCTAACGTCCCTCGCAGCGTTTTCGGTTAACTTACACATCTCTGCGGTACGGGCGTTTGTCTCCAGGCACTCGCCACGAACAAATATTTCATATAGGTCCCTGGCAGCCGCGGCACACTTTGGTGTTAAACCGCCAATAACCCGGTCGTTATGGGCCAGTTCGTACATAACCTGGCCAGGTAATACCCGTTCTGGACAGTGCGCAACGCGTATGTCCGAGGCTTCTCCCTTTTGATGGGGAAAGGTAAGGTCGCGCCTGACTGCCGCCAGCCACTCGGAGACTAGCTCGGTTGTGCCAACGGGGGATGTTGATTCCAAAATCACTACGTCACCGGGTTTTAGTACTGTGGCGATAGATTCCGTCGCGGTTTTTATATAGCTCAGGTCTGGCTGATGATCCTCAAGAAATGGTGTTGGTACCGCGATTAAGAATGCATCGGCAGGTTCAGGGACCAGGCTCGCCTTTAAGTAGCCTCGTGTTACTGCTGCTTGAACTGCCACGTCGAGTTCAGGTTCGACAATATGGATCTTGCCTTGATTAATTGTATTGACTGCATCTTCATTAACATCAATGCCGAGCACGTTGATCTTCTGGGTGGCGAGCGCCGCGGCGGTAGGTAGACCGATGTAACCGAGTCCAAAGACAGAAACTTTTTCGTAATTCATGAGCGACCCTAGAAAATGTGCAATTAATTTTTTGAATTGTTATAGAAATGCCTAACGGTAGACATCGAGCCAGAGGCTCAAGCAAAGTAGTGCAAAAATCTGCCGTGAATAATCCATCTTGTTGTTCAGGTGATCTTTCCAGATCTTTCGCATGCCGGCTTCATCCAATACGCCTTTAATTTTTGCGTTGGATGCGAATAAATGATCTTCAACA
The DNA here is from genome assembly GCA_965367925.1 of uncultured Pseudomonadales bacterium. Classification (GTDB taxonomy): domain Bacteria; phylum Pseudomonadota; class Gammaproteobacteria; order Pseudomonadales; family Azotimanducaceae; genus JAHRVQ01. The sequence goes on from CBDUKY010000349.1 coordinate 961, forward strand.
AAATCCCGCCAGATGGTTTTACTCCATGGGCCAAAAGGCACCTGAAAACCCTGTTTCGGACGATTGATAATGCTATCTGGCAAATATCTTTCCGCCATTTTGCGGTGAACTATCTTGGTTTTACCAATCCCAGTTCGATAGGAAAGTGGCAAGCTCTCGACAAATTCTACAACATCATTGTCGAGCATTGGCACCCGTGCCTCAAGTGCATATTTCATTGAGACCTTGTCGCCGTAAAGTAGTAGGTCATCGGATAGATTCATGCGAGTGTCGATACGCATCATTAACTCTCCATCTTCGACATCGATTGCACGCTGGACTGTGTTCATCCAACGAGATAACGCTGTCGCGGCGCCAGGTTTGATGCCCATGGCGGCTAGCTCCTGATGACTAAAAAGTGCATAGGCTTGTTCAAATCGTGACTGGGTATCTGAGATCCCAAGGCTCGCGAGTCCGCGTCGCAGCCCTTCATCCTTCGTTAGCGGGATAAGATGGCGAGCCAGTTGGAAAGGTTTGCTTTTTAAAAAAGGTGCCCGCTGCAATAGCAATTCCAGTTGATAACGACGATACCCACCCCAGGGTTCGTCGTTACCCTGACCTGTTAGGACGACGATTGAATTTTCTCTGGCTAGCTTTGATAGGTGCCACATAGGCATGATCGAGGTTGTACCAAGGGGTTCTTCAACCTGGGCAACGATTTCTGGTAAGTCTTCAATCAATGTTGTTGGGTCGACAGTAACATGGTTATGTTCGATACCAAGCGTGCTAGCAGTTTCCCTGGCCCCATCAATTTCGCATTCAGTGTGTTCTGCACCAAAGCCAACCGTATGGCTAGAGAGTGCAGCGGTATGGTTCTTAGCAAGCGACGCAACCACGGCTGAATCAATGCCTGCAGAAAGTAATACGCCAACAGGCACATCGGAGATCAATTGTCGTTTTACTGCACCATTTAACACATCATGGTATCCAGTGACCGCTTCTTCGAAACTACCCTGGAATTTTTTCGTGGTTGTTGGCCAAAAGTTTCTAACCTGATGGCGTCCGGTGCTGAGATCAAATTCAAGACAATGGCCGGGTCCAAGCCGATGAATGCCTTTGAGCAGCGTGTCTGGTGACGGTACGTAACGAAAGGATAAGAATGTCGAGAGTGCCTCTTGATCTAATTCAGCTGGTTCACCATGGGCAAGTAAGGGTTTGATCTCCGAGGAGAAACTAAAGCTGTCGCCGATTGAGCGGTAGTACAGAGGTTTAATGCCATAGGGGTCACGGGCCAGATAGAGCTTGCGCGAAGGTTTATGGTAAGCCGCAAAAGCATACATGCCATTTATTACTGGCAGCGTTTTCTCAAAACCAAAATGTGCCAGGTATTCGACGAGGGTCTCGGTATCAGAGTGACTTTTAAAGTCGATATTGGCAGATTTCTTAACTGATTCTCGGAGTGATAGATGGTTGTAAATTTCGCCGTTGTAAGTCAGATACCAATTGCCATCCCTGGACACCATTGGCTGATGGCCAAGTGCGGAAAGGTCTTGGATAGCAAGCCGGGTATGCAGGAGGTGCAGATCGTCAATGGCGAGCGCACCAGAAGAATCTGGTCCCCGGTGATTGATTAGCGCCAATAGCTGCTCGACCTCTGTTTCCTCAAGAGGCTTGTTTGTCCCAAAAATTCCACACATAAAGGTTCTTACCTACAGGTCAAACCGCCGCCGCCAAACGCGCACTCTGGTATTGGAAAGGCATTATGCCCCAGCGCAAAAAATCCTTGCCCCAACGTCGACCAAAAACGTCAATCTTACAGTACCAATCGCCGTCAATTGTAAATCTATGTAAGACGTTATCGTGAAATCTTTGTGCTTTTTCTAGTTCATTGAAGTCGATGAGTAGCCCAAGGTATTCCGCTTGATCGTAAAGGTCCCAACGATAAGGGTCGAGAAAATCTCTTTCTACAAAACGACGCACCAACATGTTGCTTGAGTCGAGGAAGTTTTCATCGAGATAGGCCTTGCCTCTCTCAATTGCTGATTGTGAGATGAGTGCAATCTCGTTATCAAGCTTCGATGCTTTAATAAGATTTTTAATGATGAAGCAGGAGTGGAAACAATCAATAAAATTACCCGCTTCGTTGTCCGCGTAATAAAACCATCCGCCTGACTCAAGTTGTTGATTAACAACGAATCTTGCAACTGCTGCTGCCTTGTTCTGTGCATTTTCAGCTGGGCTGCCAGAAGTGTAAGCGGCCTGTTGGGCCAACAGGAGGCAGGCATAACTGTTGGCATTAGTTACAATTCTCGGTTCTTCGATGGGAGCGTAAGAAAGTGCAAGTTCTTCCCCGGATTGAAATTGAACTTTTAATGCGTCTAGCAACTTAAAAGATTTTTTAAGGTAGCCTGCCGCTTGTGCTTCAACTTCAGGTATCTGGGTTAATTTGATCAATGCTTCTATGGCATAGGGTGCGTGGGTAATAAATGGTGTCTTGTCATCATAGAAACCATTTTTAGACATCCATGGGAAACCCAGCCCCCAGGAGAGTCCGAAGCTCTCATCTTCAGTCGCAACCTCAATAAGTGCTTCCAGAGCTTGCTGCGGGTTTGCTAGCGTTTTCTGCTTTAAGATGTTTTGTGCCACCGTAATTGGGTAGCTACGTGTAGGTATGTTGGTTCGATACAGAGAAGGTGCGAACCAGTCAGCGCCAGCGATTAAACCTGCTGCGAACTTCGCCCATAATGCCCCTTTATAAAAGTGTTTTCTTACAGATATAGCGCTGCTGGTCATCCAGACATCGTAGGGGTCTGGATGTGTTAAGAGGTATGGGTTCATGGTTGTGTTTCCGCCGGAATGGTCAGAGCATATATCCAATTCGAGTACCGACGATTACTTCTTTGTAGTCGTCACGCGTTGGCAAACCATAGTTTCTATCTTGTAGAGAAACCCAGGCAGAAAAGGAAAGGTTTGTATTTGGCCTATAGTTGATCTGCGCCCGATGCTTGACCTGGTCGTA
>CBDUKY010000350.1:0-3933 GCA_965367925.1 uncultured Pseudomonadales bacterium
TGCAGGTAAGATTGCGGCTAATCCTCCCCTGGCAGTCAGAGCCCTGAAAGCCGGATTGCGAAGAACCCTGGATCCAGATTGGCGTGATACAGGCAAATGGGCAATCGATCAGATTCAAGCCCTTCGGCAAACAGAGGATTCGATCGAGGGTGTAAAGGCGTTTCTTGAGAAGCGAGATCCGGTATATGTAGGTCGTTAGGCTTTAAAAGTTAGTTGTCCTTTGGAAACGGTGTGTACTGGTTCGCGATATCACGTTCCATCTGCTCTTCTAACCGTTGTTGGGCGTGAATGCCATGTTTATGGGCGCGAACAAATTCAGAAATCGTGGCGTAGCGGGCAATCACCTGGCCCTTCTCCATCACCACAACACCCGCCGGATTTTTGACGTAGAAGATACCGGTCTTTTTCTCCGTCTGATTGCTTGTGTCGGACATATTACTTTGCCCGGGTCTTCCTGGGTTTTTTCTTTGTTTGTTGTTCCTTTTCGTCTTTTGCAATTTCCTTCGCAATCGCAGTCCCGACCGCACCGATAAAGGTTTCATGGTTTTTCGCTGCCCACTGGTAGCTGTTATGTCGATTATCGTTGCGACGTTGAAACACCGGTGCCACATGACGAGCGAAAAGCTGATAACTTTTCTGGGTTTGTTCCCAGTCAGCCCAGTTGTGTGCCATGTGCAAAAAGGTGCCGAATCCGCCAGACTGTTCCTGCAAACGCTGTAATTGTTCGATAGCGTCATCCGCTGTGCCGATAACTGCCATACCACTATCTACTAGCGCCTGGGCCGGGTCTGAACTATCATCCGGAGCGATGGGCAGGGCTGCGACTTCCTGGAAGTATTTAACCCAGGCATCGAGACCGTAGCGAACATTGTCAAATGCCTGTTGCCTGCTTTCAGCAATATGCATAGGACCAACCAGAGACCAGCGACTGCGGTCTATCGGTTGGTTAAACTCCTTCGCTTTTCGTTCATAGATTTCCCAGTTACTGGCAAGTGCATTAAATCCACCGGCGGTTGTTGCGCCAATAGAAAGCAGTCCCAGGCCAAAGCTACCTGCTGCTCGTGCGCCAGCCGGGGAAACCTGTGAGGCAACAGCCATTTCCACCATGGGTTTTGTGTAGGGTGTCAGTTGTAGTTGGGCGTCATTTAATTCAAACCAGGTTGTTTTCTTGTTGACCTGTTCGCCTCTTAGTAGAGGAACCAGAACCTCAATGGCCTCTAGCATCATGTCCCGCTGTTGGGTTGGATCGATGCCCATCATGTAGGCATCAGATGGTAGTGCGCCTGGTCCTACCCCAAAGGCCACGCGACCCCTTGTCATGTGGTCTAGCTGCATGATTCGGTCCGCTAGAATTAACGGATGGTGATAGGGCAAGCTCGAAACACCAGTACCAAACTTGATGTTTTGTGTGTGTTGAGCTGCGGCCGCGATAAAAAGCTCTGGACTCGCAATAATCTCGAAACCCGCAGAGTGATGCTCTCCAATCCAGGCGTAGTCATAACCAAGCTGATCTAATATTTTGACGAGTTCAAGATCCCGTGCGAGTGCACTGGTAGGGTTTTCCTTTAAGGTATGAAATGGCGCTAGAAATATTCCGAATTTAAGATCAGGGAAACTCATGCCATACTCCGGGGTCACTTTTTTGTATAGTCAGTCTAGTGACTGTCGTTAAGGTGAGTCAAACGACAACTGTTGGAAGTTGGTAACGTAACGGACGGTAAACGCGATGCAATTGAATAATGAAGATATAGTTTCTGAGTCACTAAAAGATCCAAGAATTTCTACAGCATTTGTTGAAGCGAATGGGTTAACTTTTGAGGTTGATCAATGTGGTGAGGGTGACAAGCTCGCTATTTGCCTGCATGGATTTCCAGAGCACAGTTTTTCCTGGCGTTATCAGCTACCCATGCTCGCTGATCTAGGTTATGAAGCCTGGGCACCGAACCTTCGAGGCTATGGTAAATCATCAAGGCCGCCATTTGTTGAAGACTACAGCATGGATAACCTGTTGGCAGATGTGGCAGGATTAATTGATGCTGCCGGTAAAGAAGAAGTTGTGCTAATTGCCCACGACTGGGGCGCTGTCATTGCCTGGCAATTTGCGATTCGTAAAGTTCGCCCCTTACAGAAATTGATTATTTGCAATGTACCTCATCCAGCGCCCATGCAGGCAGCGATGAAAAATGGTTGGGAACAGTTGAAAAAATCCTGGTATGTATTTTTCTTTCAAATACCTGTGTTGCCAGAATTAATGTTAGGTCGAAATAACGCGAAAGGTATTGCGCAAGCCATTGGTGGCAGTAGCGTTGATGAAACAAGGTTTCCACCTGATGTACTCGACGTTTATCGTCGCAATGCTGATCAACCAGGTGCCTTAACGGCGATGATTAATTACTACAGAGCATTGCTGCGAGATCGAAAACAAATGTCAGTCGATGAATGGCCAATCATTGAAACCCCGACCCTGATGGTATGGGGAGAGGATGATGTGGCGCTCAGTAAAGCATCGACCTACGGAACTGAAAAGTATGTGCAGGACTTTCGAATTCGTTACCTTCCTCGCGTTTCTCATTGGGTTCAACAGGAAGCACCAGAAGCAGTGAATGCGATGATAAGCGCCTTTCTTAAAGACGAGGAAATCCCTGAAGCGCACTGGGAATTACGCCTGACGACTAGTGAGCCTGAAGATTGAGGTGTTTTTCAAAAGTCTCACTAATGGTGCCATCACCTAGCCGTTGAGCCAGCCAGGTGTCCACATAGGTTTTCCATATATTATCCCTGGGTAGCAGATACGCCTTTTGCTGAAAGGTCAGGGTGTGACCAGGCATAGTCGGGCACAAGTCTTTATTGAGATTAGCTTGTAATCTCACCTCAATGGCATCAGTAATCATCACGTCCGCTTGTCCAGAAACGATTTTGTCAAAAATTGTCCGGTTGTCGGGATGAACAATTATGTTTGCACGACGAATATGCGCATCGATAAAACGCTGGTTGGTGCCCCCTGGATTGACAATGACCGTGGTCTCCGGGGTATCAATACGATCAAGCGTATTGAATTCGGAGGCTTGATCACAACGGCTAATGGGTGTTTTGCCACCTGTATGATAAGGGTGAGAGAAGAATGCGGTTCTTTGTCGGTTTAGATTTATGGAGATACCGCTCATGCCAATGTCGAAAGCACCACCTGCGAGGTCATCCATCAGTGTTGGCCAACTTGTTTTGACCAGCACGAGTTTTGCGTCAAGGCTTTCAGCCAGATCTCTGGCAAGATCGATATCAATGCCTTTATATGTAGCGCCATGATTTGTCTCGTGCCCGGTGTCTGCACTAAACGGTGCATAGTCACCGGTTGTACCAACTCTTAGTTGGCCTGATTCAAGCACCTGGGTTAGTTGATCCGGGTAGTAGCTAATTGCATTGATGGCAGCGCTCAACTGCTGTGCTGAATCAGAAGAGAGGCCTTCGATGCTTATCTGCCCTTCACTTTGCCTGGGCCTTGCAAGCCCCTGACTAATTCGATTGCCAAGTGAAATAAGTGCAGGGCGAATATCCTTTGTCAAATCCGGCGCTGTTGCCGGGGCATCTGATGGATGGGTTTGCCAATGGGTGAACCAGTATTGCTGAATTTCTTTAGCGGCTTCGATTTGTAATGCAAAAAACTGTTCGCTGCTCTCCATAGTAATGCCATAACGAAGACCTTCTTTGACCGCCGCATTAATCACCACCCTTTCTCGAGTGGTGTCTTCGATAGGACGCTGGTGAATCCACTTATATGCAGCAACCGCTTTCATATACGAGAGCCGTTGGTTGATCAGCGCGGTAATAGATGTTTCCGCTAAACCAGGTGCTGGTGATGCCTGGGTCTGAAGTGAAAACAAACTACTGATAAGCAATATAAAAAGCGGCCATAGTACTCGCCCTGATAGTATGCCC
>CBDUKY010000351.1:0-3889 GCA_965367925.1 uncultured Pseudomonadales bacterium
CCGCCAGCCCAATACGGCTATCTAACCGTGAACCCTGAGCGCGCGCTAGCTGCTCAGGTCGATCTGGCAGCAGGCCAACCGTGACAGGAATCGTCTTACGATCACCATTGCGGACGATTTTCACATCAACTGTACTCTCGGCTTTGGTTCTACCGACAACGTGTGGCAGATCCGCCGACAGATCAATGTCATGACCATTAAATTCGAGAATAATGTCCCCTTCCTTCAAGCCGGCTTTTTCGGCCGGGCTATCTGCTAATACCTGGGTAATCAGGGCACCGGCTGCCCGGTCAAGTCCAAAGGACTCTGCAAGATCACGATCCACTCGCTGAATTAATACCCCTAACCAGCCGCGAGACACAGAACCCTTTTCTTTAAGCTGTTCTACCACTTCCATGGCAACGTCTATTGGAATAGCGAAGGACAGCCCCATAAAGCCGCCAGAGCGCGTAAAGATTTGTGAATTTATCCCAACAACCTTTCCATCAAGATTAAACAAGGGGCCACCAGAGTTACCGGGATTAATGGCTACATCTGTTTGAATAAATGGCACATAGTTGCCATTTTCATCTGGCAAACTTCGACCTTTGGCACTGACGATACCTGCGGTCACAGACAGTTCAAAGCCAAATGGGGAACCAATCGCTACAACCCATTCACCAACTTCCAACTTCGCTGAACTACCCATTTCTACAGTGTGTAAATCCGTTGCATCTATTTTAAGCAGTGCCAGGTCCGATGCTGGATCAGAACCAATCAGCTTGGCTTCTCGCTCACGTCGATCACTCAGGGCAACAATAATTTCCTCGGCATCCTCGACCACGTGATTATTAGTCAGGATGTAACCATCACTGGAAATAATAAAACCCGAACCAGCAGCAGGACGAGGTTGCTGCCTTTGTCTTGGTTGCTGCTGCTCGAAAAATCGGCGGAAAAATTCAGGTACATCTTCACGGTTATAACGTTCATAAACGTTATTGTTCGTTGCTTTACGGGTGGCTGTAATATTTACAACAGCCGGGGAAGATCGTTTAACGAGCTCTGTAAATTCCGGAAACGACTTCGCGCTCGCCGGTAGAGTAAATAGGAGCAGGCTGGCAATCAGTAATGACGAAACGCTAGTTCTTAACATGGTTTACCTCTTCAATTCTAAGCTTGCCGGCGGGGAGCGCACGACACATAAACATACCTAATATAAAACAGCTAGAAGCCAAAATAATTCCAACAACCTCGTTAAGGTGAAGCGATTCTGCGACCAGTGTCATAAATACAAATAGCAACAAAGGCAATATCAGGGAGTGAAAGAGCGCAAAATACAGCGCCCTCTGACCAAGGGTCAAAGAGACTTCTCCTTCAACTTTATGACTGACAAAGAGTTGTTTTGGATTGGCACTTTTGCAACCATTACAGGTTGCGCAGTTCGCCGGGAGTGATAACCAACTACCTTCGTGGTTGGTGGTAATCACAGTGGCTGTACGACGTGGCATAGCGGATATTTAAAAGCTAGTAGATAACGGGTTCAATCGACTCAGCAACTTTTTTAGCTGTATCAATGGGCACTTCACCAACAACTGTAATCTGCTCTGAAGAGCCTTTAATTGGGCGACTCAAGACAGCAGTACCACCGACCGTCGTTTGCACATCACCAAGGGCATTTTTACCCCGTTTTTCAACGAAAATAGACAAGGTCGCCACACCATCTGTGAACACCATCCCTTCACCTGTGCGTGATCTAACTTGACGAAAACCGCTTGGCATCCAATTGACACGCCAGGCAGGTTGAGCGGCTGTTTGGCCAGCTGGTAGTTCTGCTAGTTGCTGGGGATCCTCTATCACGTGCTGGTAGGGTGTATCCATGGCAACGCTAGTTGTTAAGTCTTCTTCTGTTGGCTCAACACCAATTTCGATATCAGTAAATTGAAATACTTCTAGTACCCGGCCGTTGTTGACAAGGTTTGATCGGAGTAGCAAACCAGTTTCTTCATCTAGCCATAGCCGATAACCATAACGATCGCGATTTTTTGGCGTAATACTAATACGGACTGCAGGTCGCCCGGCGATTCTACCAACGCCATGAACGCCATACTGATAGAGGCCAAGGTTTTCTACCAGATTGTCGTGAAAACTATGGGTAAAGGGTCCACGCGGCATGGCATGGACAAGACTCGATTTAGCATCTGCATGGAGACAAACCGCGTGATCATCGGTTCGAATAATTTCACGTTCAGCACCGGTAAGATTCACCAGCCGTTCAATTTCATGACCGTCTTTAAGATGGTGGGTTACACGCATGGTGTCAAAACGTGAACCGCGCATATATACAAAGGTACCTGTGTAGCTTTCGTCTCGAAGTGCATCGGTCATCTTGCCGAGATATTCAATCGCCTGCTTTTCTTCCTCGGGGGTAGAACCGGCAAACGACATCAACGGCAGGGCAAAGACCGTGACCAGGAATGATTGACGAAAAATAGCTCGCATTTATTTGTTGCCGGCAGGTTGCTGGAAATTAACTGTACGGGTGTTGTTGTTCATTCGGCTTAAGCGATCATGCTTGAGCAGATATTCGCGAAGCCGCTGCTGTTTGGCTTCATCAAGCTCACGTAGTTCAAGATCGTCTTCGTTAAACGCTACCTGCTGGCCTAACACATCATTTGTGGATGCTGGCTGTGCAGCAATAGGTGCCGCTATATTTGGTGTAGCTGCTGCAGTAGGTACCGTTGCGACAGCGTCCATTTCAGGGCTCAGTGCTTGATTGCTATTAATGCCGACAAAGACTGCAACCACTAAAGATGCTGCAATAGCGAATCCGGCTGCTGGTTTCGCCCAGTTACGGGAATTAGTCGGTGTAGACAGTGCGAAAGTCTCCTCACTGGCAATTGCGCCACTAATGCGCTCGTGCAAACCGAGATGTTGCTGACTGCTCAGCAAAGTCTCATTTTGAGAAACCGCTCTGATTTGTTGATATCGAATCCAGGTTTCACGTGTGGATGGATCATTCTCGAAATGTCGAAGTAATCGATGCACTTCAATTTCGCTGGCTTCTTCGTCCATTAAGGCCGAAATAGCCTGTTTAATCGTATCTGTCACTTAGCTTCCTCGCTAACCCTTATCAATTGCTGCAATACGTTTTTCGATTGCTTCCCTTGCCCTGAATATCCTGGATCGGACCGTTCCTACTGGACATTCCATAACATCTGCAATCTCCTCGTAACTCAGACCTTCAAATTCCCGTAAAGTTACCGCTACTTTTAAATCTTCTGCTAATTCATCAATTGCCTTGTATACAACCGCCTCTAGCTGATCTGTTGCGAGGCTATTCTCTGGGTTGACCATGTCACTTAATGAATCGTCGAAAAACTCTCCTTCCTCAACATCTACATCTGTATCTGGCGGCCGACGTGACTTGGAAACCAGATGGTTCTTCGCTGTATTGATGGCAATTCTATATAACCAGGTATAAAAAGCGCTATCCCCCCGAAATCGGGGTAGTGCCCTGTAGGCCTTGATAAATGCCTCCTGGGTCACATCAAGCACCTCATCCTGATCACGTAAGTAACGACTTACCAACCCGACTATCTTATGTTGGTACTTCAGTACCAGGATATCGAAGGCTCGCTTGTCGCCACGTTGAACACGCTCAACTAATTGCCGATCAGTCTCCTTTTGAGGGTTCACCGGCACTCCCAAATTTGCACAATTCTCTTCTGCCGGGCCGCTCTATGTACTGATAGACAATTCATTTCGAAATTAGTTCTCGGGTTCCCTGCGCTGTTTTACTAGCGACTCAATGATAAAAACGGCGCATGATACCACCGATTAACATACACACACGACGTTACCCTGTGACTCTACCGCGTTATTAGGTACTCTTTGCTGCTTTTTTTGTTTC
>CBDUKY010000352.1:0-3878 GCA_965367925.1 uncultured Pseudomonadales bacterium
CAGACATTGCTTTCAGCTCGGGCCCGGTTCATGACTTCTGCATACATTGCTGAAAATGCACCGATTCGGCGCGCGCCAGGAGCAACATAGACACTTTGAATCCACCAGAACAGTCCATTGCGCCAGTCACTCCATTCATAAGTCACACCAAGGCAAGCGATAACTCGACCTTCATGTTCGACAACGAGATAAAAACCGAGGGCCGGGTCAGCAATCATGGTTTCAACACCAGCCTGGATGACTTCAGCCTGTAGATGTTTAGACTCGGTTTCCAGTGCCATGGCTTGATTGAATTGGGCGATGACAGTGGCGTCATCCTGGTTTGCTGGTCTAACTAGCATCTGTAGATCCGTTGGTCATAAGTTGTTGTCAAAGAATCGGTCCATCAGGCTATAGCGATGAAGATTAGTCTTACGCCCCGCAAGTCCGTGTTTTGCGCCAGGATAATTCATAATATCGAATTGGATATTCTCATCCTGCAGGACCTTGTACAGCTTTGTGCTATTCGTAAATAGCACATTGTCATCAGCCATACCGTGGATGATGAGTAGTTTTCCACTAAGGTCTTTAGCATATGGGAATACATTGCTCGCCTTGTAACCATGAGGGTTGTCCTCCGGATGGGAAAGATAGCGTTCAGTGTAGTGGGTGTCATACAACCCCCAATCGGTGACTGGCGCAACACTAACACCCGCTTTAAAACTGTCACTTTTCATCATTAGCATAAGGGTCATATAGCCACCATAGCTATGACCAAATACACCGATACGGTTTTCATCAACCCAGTCCAATTGCTTGAGAAATTGCAAACCCACAAGTTGATCACTGACTTCGGCTACACCTAACTGTTTGTAGATTGGCGCTTCGAAGGCCTTGCCGCGGTTGGTGCTGCCTCGATTATCAAGCTGGAGCAAACCGTAGCCTCGCTGCGCCATATAGTGATGCCAGGCTGGAATCCATTCATTCGTGACTCGTTGAACGCCTGGGCCACCATAGACAGTTATAATAACCGGGTAGGTCTGACCTGGGTTTCGATTGCAGGGTTCGATCAAACGATAATGTAGAGCTTGACCATCCTCTGCTGTTAGCTCACCAAAGGTCACAGTACCTCTGTTGTCCTTAAATGGGGCAAATGGGTGATCCTGATTGAGCTCATTGCTTACCAGCGGCTCAACCAGTTCCCCGCTGATACTCCGAAGAAGAACCGCTGGGGGTGTGAGTGCTGATGAGCAGCGGTCAATAAAATATTTTCGGTCTTGACTGATACTGACTGTGTGATGGTAGCCAGCCTCGGTAATGCGCTGGTAGTGACCAGGTGTTGCGAGATCAGCAACATAAAGCTGACTTTCCAGCACCGTGTCTTTATTAGCACTGAAGTAGATTTTTAACTTGTCTGTGGATGCATCGACGGCTTTCACGTCTGAGACCACCCAGTCACCGCCGGTGATGGTGTGCAGCAGCTTGCCGGTTTCGTCGTACAGGTAAAGATGATTGTAGCCTGACCGTTCTGAGCCCCAGATAAAGGCATTATCTTTAAGGGCAGTGAAATTGTTATTCAGGTTAATCCAGGTGTCACTCTGCTCGGTTATCAGTACCTGGCTGGTATTTGTTGGTAGATGTAGTTTATGTAGTTCCAGTAACTGTTGATTGCGGGATTGAATTTGTACGGCCAGATGTTGGCTATCTTTAAACCAGTTGATTCGGCAAATATAACTTTCCGGGTCCCGGGCTAAATCCGGCCAACTGGTGTTACCGTCATTGATGGAGACGACACCCAGATCGACCCTCGCGTTGCTGGTCCCCGTGAAGGGGTATCGTTGATCAAACACACCGAAGTTATCTGCATCAATTTCATAGCGCTGAGAGAGTAGCACAGGTGATTCGTCGACCCGGGTAAATGCAATCTGCTGACTATCAGGAGACCACCAATAGCCTTCAAAGCGATGCATTTCTTCCTGGGCGATAAACTCGGCCAGTCCGTTGGAAATATTGCCACCACCATCTGTCGTTAGCTGAGTCTCGGTACCGGTCGACAGCTCAATCACAAATAGGTTTTGATCGCGAACAAAACTCAAGTAATTACCATCGGGAGAAAACTTTATATCTGTCTCAAAGGTATCGCTGGCCGTCAATTGTTTCAGGCTTGTTTCATCACCAGGGGTATAGAGGTATAGGTTTCCTTCAAGGGGAAATAACAGGGCTTCGCTAGTAGGCGACCAGTGATATTCAACAATTCCCGAATGGGTGATTCGTTGGCGTTCACGGCGGGCTTTTTCAGCATCTGACAAAACCCGATTCTGAACCAGGGTTGCCGCATCGACTAGCAATGCGGCCTGATTAGTGGTCGTGTCATATGCCCACAAATTGAGTTGTTCGAAGTTTTCAGCCGCACTTTTCAGATAGGTGACCAATTTGCCGTCAGGGGAGAAGCGCAGTTGTATTGGTGTCTCCCCATCGATTGCTGGGTCGCCATAAATTCGCTGGAGGGAAAGTTGGTTTGTCATAGTCTAGTAAACGCCTGCCTTGTTAGATTTGTGGCACTACCATTTAGAATTGCCACATTGTCTTCAATGCGGATACCGCCATAGGGCAATAAACTCTCAATTGCGGACCAGTTCACGTCCGTGGCCTGGGCTGTATTGCGCAATTTTTTCAGCAACATCGGAATAAAATAGATGCCCGGTTCAATCGTAAAGACCTGATTTTCCTCAATAGGTCGTGTTAGTCGAAGTGATGGATAAGCATCAGGTGCTGGTGTGGTTTCCCCTGATGAGGCTTGTTGGAAGCCGCCAACATCATGGGTTTGTAAGCCAAGGAAATGACCAAGACCGTGAGGCAAAAAGGTGAAGGTCAGATTGGTCTCAAGCATCGCCTCAGGCGTCATCTTGACCAGGCCGAACTGATTTAACAGGGTTGCAACCCGGTAATGCATCTTCTCATTTAGCGCCGTGTAATTCATACCTGGTTCGATATCATCGATGATTGCTAGCTGCTCCTTATCGAGGGCTGAAACTAAATCTGCAAACAGGCCAGGTCTGGCTGAATAGGTGCGAGTCACATCGGCCGCGTAACCACACTGATCTGCACCAGCATCTATTAACATGGAATATCTATCTGCTGGTGCAAATACCTTGTGTTCGTAGAATTGATAATGCAGTACAGCACAGTGTTCATTGAGGGCGACGATATTGGCGTAGGGGGTTTCCTTTTCCCGGTGGCCAATTGCTGTTAAATAAGCCTGCTGAATGGCAAATTCAGAGTCACCGGCCTCGAAAGCTTCTCTGGCAGCATTGTGACCGATCGCCGCGGTATTGTTAGCAATCTGCAAACAGGCGATTTCATAGGTGGTTTTATAAGCCCGCTGAAAATGAATAGCATTCAACATGACGGGATCGTTGATCGCACCGATATGCCATTCTGATGCAAGATCGGTTTCTTCACCGATAAAGGCCAACTGGCTGGCATCACCGATTCTGTTGTGGGCTGCGGTGATGTCAGGGATTGGGTGTATATCCCAGTGATCAACCCAGTATCCGGATGGGTCTTCAGGCGTCTTGTGCCAGAAGTCCTCTGGCTGATGGAACAGTAGCTGAGGTTTTTCGCCTTCTCGTAATACGATAAAGCTGTCATTAACGTCCGTAACCGGTAAGCAGGCCTTAAAGTGCGGATTTACTTTGAAGGGATAACTGTGATCGTCGAGGAAGGCGTACTTCAAGCTACCAGAAGGTATCAGTACACCGGACTTTCCCCTGCTTGCTGCGGCATCAAGATAGGTTTTTAGTACCTGTTTTAGATGCTGGGGATAGGAAGCGGCTAGTACCACTTCCGGTGATTCGTCCGGCGCCTGGCTCATGGGATTTTCCTATAGCAAATGACCC
>CBDUKY010000353.1:0-3870 GCA_965367925.1 uncultured Pseudomonadales bacterium
GTACTGGCGGCACAACAGTTGTCGAAACTGGCTCGTGATTTTCACCACTTGAGACGTTTTGAGTCTCACTAACGGGCCTGGGCCTATTAGATTGTCTGGGGCGGGAAGGTGATTCGAAAGGGTCGAGGGAGATTAAATCTACCGGCGTATCCGGGTTCTGACTGCGATAAACACTACGCTCGACAGTATTTTTCAGTTCCCTGATATTGCCGGGCCAATGATAGCTACGCAGCACTTTTCTGGCGGCGGTAGAAAAACCTGGAAAGTATTCCCGGCCCAGATCAATTGCCATGGAAACGGCGAAATGTTCCGCAAGGATCAGTATATCCTCAGGCCTGGCCCGCAAGGGCGGCAGGGTAATTACATCGAATGCGAGACGGTCGAGCAGGTCCTCCCTGAATTTGCCCTGTTTGGCCAGGGTGGGCAGATCCTCATTGGTGGCGGCAATAAGCCTCACATCAGTTGTGATGGTCTTGCTACCACCAACTCGCTCGAATTCTCCATATTCAATAATTCTGAGCAGTTTTTCCTGAACCAGAGGTGATGTGGTGGCGAGTTCATCGAGGAACAAGGTGCCGCCATCGGCACGCTCAAAGCGTCCTCTGTGAAGCTTCTGGGCCCCGGTAAATGCGCCGGCATCATGACCAAATAGCTCTGTTTCCAGGAGCGTGTCACTAATTGCCGCGCAATTCATCTTCAGGAACTCTTGATCCCAGCGCTGGGACAGATAGTGGAGTCTGGCGGCAATAAGTTCCTTTCCCGTGCCTCGCTCACCGACGATAAGTACTGGCTTGGAAAGCGGCGCTACCTGGGAAACCAGATCCAGAACCTCCAAAAATGATGGTGATTCACCGATCAAGCGTTCTGTTTGCTGGGATGGGGCCATTGCAGTCCTATGGGTTGGGTCAAACAACTAATTGTTGGTTTTATTGGCTAATTATTAGCTGGTGAGAATCATACGCTATTTTTCTGATTTCAAAAACTGCTTTAATAACAGGCAGATAGGCCGTTCACCAAGTTGGCACAGAATGTGATTGTGATATAGCCAGTAATCGTGATTTAACCAGATAAATTAACCGATAGCCTACGGGCACCCGACATCACTAGTAAGAGGCAACGAAGATGGGCATTTTTTCCAGATTCACAGACATTATCAATGCAAATATCAACGCCATCCTTGATAAGGCAGAAGACCCAGAGAAGATGGTGCGTTTGATCATCCAGGAAATGGAAGAAACCCTGGTAGAGGTTCGCACACAATCTGCGAAACTGATCGCAGATAAGAAGGAGCTTGGTCGAAAGGCCGACAAGACCCGGAAAGAAGCGGAAGACTGGGAACGCAAGGCAGAGATTGCCTTGTCTAAAGGTCGCGAAGATCTTGCCCGTGCCGCACTAAAGGAAAAGACTAATGCCCTCGAAGAGATTGGCGCAATGGAGTCGGACCTTGAGCAAATCGAAATTAATCTGCAGAAGCTATCCGAGGATATTGGCTTGCTGCAAAATAAACTAACCGATGCGAAAACACGGCAGAAGGCTTTGATTCTCCGGGGCAATACAGCCAGATCTCGCATGGGGGTGAAACGACAGTTGCATGGTGTTGATATTGACACAGCAATGAGTCGCTTCGAGTCCTATGAGCGAAAACTAGATGTGATGGAAGGCGAGATTGAAAGTTACGATCTTGGCCAGAAGAACCTTGCTGATGAAATCGCAGATCTTGAATCCGACGAAAAGGTGGATGAAGAACTCGCGAAGCTGAAAGCTCGTCTTAAGCAACCTGGCGACTCAAGCCAGTAACCTTCGACTCATATTGAACAGGTAGAAAATTATGGAACCCTGGTTAGTAGCAATTTTTGTCCCGGTCTTAGCGTTCCTCGTTATTGTTGCACCCTTGTGGATTATCTTTCATTACAAGTCGGTAGCGTCGGTGAAAGGTGGGCTGTCCACCGGTGAGCGAGCGGAACTCGACGAGATGGTTGAAGTAGCAAATAAGATGGCTGCGAGAATAGAAACCCTTGAAGCCATTCTTGATGTTGAGAGCCCTGATTGGCGCGCCAATCAACATCACACTTCAAGTAGACAAGCTTAAAAGCACCTTTGGCGCATACACAATTTCGGAAGTTAAGGAGACCCGGGTGAATAGGTCTGACCGAACAAAAAGAGAAGCAGAACGAGCCGCGCGTCGAGCAAGACGCCTGGCGGATAGGGCAGAACAACGCGCGCGACATAAAGCTGAGCAGGCTGCGCGGGCTGCAAAGCGAGCAGAAGATCTAGCAGAACGTGCCCGTCATAAAAGCCCTAGACATCGTAACCTCGATAGAACCATTGAAGACTTTGTAGATGATGTGACCGAGAAGTGGACACAAAAGGCAGAGGACTGGATTGACGA
The DNA here is from genome assembly GCA_965367925.1 of uncultured Pseudomonadales bacterium. GTDB lineage: Bacteria > Pseudomonadota > Gammaproteobacteria > Pseudomonadales > Azotimanducaceae > JAHRVQ01. The sequence continues at coordinate 2,390 of CBDUKY010000353.1, forward strand.
TAAGTCACGGAAATTATTCGAAGATGATTCAGACAGCTACAGTGAAGAAGACCTTTATGGTGACTACGGCATGGATGATGCAGATATGGATGGCACCGATATGTATGGTACAGAGGCATCAGCTCGCCGGGCCAGACAGGAAGCTGATGAAGCGAACAGGATAGCAGCTGAAGCAGAAGCCAGAGTGAAGAAGAACCGGGCCGATGATTCCACCAGGGCAAAGCGCCAGCGTCGATCCCAGCGTCGTCGCACCCGGACAAAGTCTGACTTCAGGTTTGATTCTCTTTCACGTCGTTGGAAACGACGCAACCGTAACGGCAATCTTTATCGAGATAAGCAAAACAAGAAGGTTTGTGGTGTTTGTGCAGGTCTTGCGGACTACTGGGGTATGGAAGTCTGGAAGGTGCGCATGTTGGCAGTGTTTGGCATCTTCTTTGTGCCTTCAGTGACTTTCCCAGCTTATTTTATTGCCTACTTTCTAATGGACGATAAACCTTATTACCGGAAGGTCACCGATCGATTCCATGAGCTTGATGATGAAGAGGAACGACGGGAAGCAGGTATGAGCAGGAAGGCAAGGCGGTCCAGAAGTGCAGTTAAGGAACCACAAATTTCCAATGCCCAGGCGCTAGCCGAGGCGAAGCAAAAGTTCTCCAATATTGAAGACCGACTTAGGTCTATGGAGTCTCATGTGACGTCGCCCAAGTTTGAGCTACAACGTGAATTGAAAAAAATTGCGGGGGATGATTGATGACAATAGAAACTAGATTAGTTCGTGACTTCGATCAGGTTCGACTTAAAGGTCCTGGTACCTTAAAGATCACCCAGTGTGGTGAAGAGTCTCTAACCATCCACGCGCCTGGCTATGCCCTTGAAGATATCCAGTCCGAGGTAATTGATGGTGAATTGCACCTCGGTTATCGGAGCCGGAAGGTCATTACGCTTGCTGTGCATCGCGAGGTCATCTCCTACGATTTAAAACTCAAAGATTTGCGTGGTCTTACGGTCAATGGGTCAGGCAAGGTGCTGGTACCGGATCTTGATAATGATCAGCTAAACGTCAAGTTAATGGGAAGTGCTCAGATTGATTTACAAAAGCTAACAGCGGATCACATAGAAGTTGTGCTGTCTGGCTCCGGTACGATTTCAGTCAAGGGTGATGTTGAGTCCCAGCAGGTGAAGATTTCTGGCTCTGGCGATTACCGATCACCCAACCTTGTTTCAGATATCGCTGATATCTCATTGAGTGGCTCTGGCCGGGCAGTGATAAAGGTCAATGCTGAGCTTAATGCGAATATATCTGGCTCAGGTTCCATCAGTTACATCGGATACCCAGAGGTTTATAAACAGGTGTCCGGATCAGGCAAGTTAATCAGAGTTAGAAAAGAGCGAAACAACAATAAGGGGAAGGAACATGGGTAGTTTTTGGCCGTTTATCGCAGCAATCGCTATTATTTCAATTATCTCGAACATGGTCGTTC
>CBDUKY010000354.1:0-3868 GCA_965367925.1 uncultured Pseudomonadales bacterium
AATCACATCCGTATCGATTTTTTTCATAAAATCACCGAGTAGTGGCAGACAAGCATGGTTATACAGATAACAACCATATTCTGCTGTGTCAGAGATCGTATTGTTCATTTCAAACAGCTTCTTGCGCGCAATTGTGTTCGCAATGAGCGGTGTTTCATGCAATGACTCGTAGTAGGCAGACTCTTCTTTGATACCCGCAGAGACCATGGTCTCAAATGCCAGTTCAACACCAGCCTTGACCATCGCTACCATCAAAATGCCATGATCAAAATATTCCTGTTCAGAAATTTCTTGATCCGTAGGACTGGTATTTTCAAATGCTGTTTCACCGGTTTCCTTGCGCCAGCGCAAAAGGTTGGCATCGTCATTTGCCCAGTCTTCCATCATGGTTTTAGAAAAGTGACCCGACATAATGTCATCCATATGCTTCTGGTACAGCGGGCGCATAATGGTCTTCATCTCTTCAGCGAGATCATAGGCCTTGATCTTGGCTGGATTTGTTAAGCGGTCCATCATGTTTGTCACCCCACCGTGCTTTAGTGCTTCGGTGACTGTTTCCCAACCATATTGGATTAGCTTCGAGGCATAGGCTGGATCAACGCCCTTTTCGACCATCTTGTCAAAACAAAGCAGTGAACCGGTTTGCAACATGCCACATAGAATTGTTTGTTCACCCATCAGGTCAGACTTCACTTCTGCGATGAAGGATGACATCAATACACCAGCCTTGTGACCACCAGTACCTGCTGCATAAGCCTTGGCGATAGCAAGTCCCTCACCTTTTGGATCATTGTCCTCATGGACAGCAATCAAGGTTGGTACCCCAAAACCACGCTTATATTCTTCACGTACCTCGGTCCCTGGACACTTGGGTGCAACCATAATGACAGTTAAGTCTTTACGCACCTGCATACCTTCTTCAACGATGTTGAAGCCATGGGAGTACGCAAGACAGGCATCTTTTTTCATCATGGGGACAATTTCATTGACCACTGCTGTGTGCTGCTTGTCAGGGGTAAGGTTAAGTACCAGATCCGCTGTTGGAATTAGTTCTTTATAGGTACCAACTTTAAAGCCGTTTTCTGTAGCGTTTTTCCAGCTCTGACGCTGCTCTTTGATCGCTGATTCACGCAATGTGTAAGACACATCAAGGCCACTATCCCGCAGGTTCAAACCCTGATTTAGCCCCTGGGCGCCACAGCCAACAATGACTAGTTTTTTGCCTTTCAGGTAATTTGCGCCGTCCGCAAACTCTGCTGGATCCATAAATTCGCACTTGCCCAGTTGAGCAAGTTGCAGCCTGAGTGGGAGTGAATTGAAATAATTTGCCATGACCTATTCCAGAATTGGTGTGCTTGAAGGGTGCGTACTTTAAGGGAAATACAGCCTTGCGTAAAATGCTATATTTGGGACAAATGATCCCGATCATTGCAATACGTTAGTGTCAGCAATTGCATCAAGGGCCTGGTGATGCTCCAATTCCAATAAAGGGAATATTTTTACATGCAACAAAAGCTACAAGTTGGAACCATTGCCGCCCCTGCCATGCTCGCCGGGGACTTCCAGGATCGTCAACGATTAATATCTATGGTCAGTGACGCGGGGATTGACCATGTTTTTGGTGCAGATCATGTGAGCTTTCACACAGGTCTTGGTATGGATGCCATGGTCAATGCAGCAACCATCGTTGCTATGCATCCAACGCTGAAGTTTTGTTTAGGGGTTTACCTGCTGGCACTTCGACATCCAGTACCTGTCGCAAGGCAACTTGCGACCCTGTCGAATTCAGCCCCTGGCAGGATCATCCTTGGTATAGGTGTCGGCGGCGAAGACCGACATGAAATGGAAATCTGCGGTGTCGACCCGAAAACTCGTGGCCGTCAAACTGATGACTGCCTTGAAGTTATCCGCCATTTAATGACTGGCGAGAAATATAGCTTTAAGGGAGAGTTTTTCGAATTTAGCGATGCACTGATAAAACCAGCAGTTTCGCCGCAAATACCAGTTCTTGTTGGTGGTCGTTCAGACAAAGCTATCCAGCGTGCTGGTCGATTTTCAGAAGGCTGGTTAGGACTCTGGTGTTCACCCAACCGGTATCAGGCTGCATTAGATGAGGTGCAGCAATATGCTGAGCAATTTAACCGGCAGGACGTGAACTGGCAGCATGGCTTACAACTCTGGGTCGGAGTCGACAAAGATGAAGCTGTTGCCAGAGAAGTCGTTGCGAAGGAAATGCAGGCCTTCTACCAGGTTCCCTTTGAGGCATTCGAAAAATACAGCCCCTATGGTTCGGCTGAGAAAATTGCTGATTTCCTCCGCCCTTATCAGGCGGCCGGTTGTCAGGTCTTTAATATCAAGGCCTGTGCGAAACGGGATGAAGACGCTATTGAAGCTGTCGGCAAAATCAGAGCATTACTCGCGGCCCACTAATCATCGCAAAGCAGGCATAAACCCCGGCATCCAGGACTTAACAAACTCGCATAGACAGGCTGCATGCAAATGAGTATGATTCTTATTTGCATGTATAGAGTGTCTATCCCATGGATCAATCCAGCAACCTTACAGTGATTAACGGGCCTGGTGACAAGAACCAGACTCATCAAGGTACCTGCCAGCCCCCGGCCCAGGAAACCGCAAGCCTTTCATGCGGTGCTCAACTATTTATCTGGAGTCTGAGGCAATGGGTTGTGGCGGTTAAGCATAAGACCCCACCTATCCCACTTATCACGACGCCATATGAAATGGCGAACTGCCCGGATGCACCACCGCTAATTGATGAGCTTATGTGCTTTCTCGCTGTATCCAGCAACCGGCAGCTAGAAATACGCTGCTGCTGCCGGCCAACCCTTAGTGAAGACGAGATGTTGCTCTTGTCCTGTTTACGTCTATTGCAACGAGAACAAGCAAGCGCAGGGGCGACGCTCATGGAGCATATGATGCTGCCCGGGTTGAGCCGAACTTTCTGTCGACTTGCCGATGAATACCAGCAGCTTCTACAGGCAGCAGGTATGACCCTCGACAATCCTCGAACACTTCATCTGGTTAGTTAAGTAGGAACTATGAACGCTTCAATGATCAACAGAGTCATCTATGCCCTCGCGTGGCTAATAGGGTCTGCAATCTTCATCCTTGCCTATATTTACAGTTGGGTATTGGTCTTGTAGTTGCACCCTATGGATCTGATGGCATCCTGGCAGCTTCTGCTTTTTGCAGGTGGGCTTCTAGTGCTGCTAATAAGCCATCATCAACACCACCATATTGTAGGCTTAACTTTGCATGCAGCATGGCGAGGCTCAGTTCCCCGGCGGCGGCATAGGCACCCGCTAGATTTCGGTTCACGTAGGCAGACTCGGGTTGCAATTCAAAGGTGCGCGACCAGAGGGTTAGATCATCTTTCCAAAACCGCATATTGACTGAAGTCAGCGCGACCAGAATTATCAGATAAAAAGCCGCGAGTGGAATTAGCACAGGTCTAAAGGCTTGAAATCGTCCGAACAAACGAAAGAAAACAAAACTAATCATCAAACCAAAAGGTAAGGTTGCAAAATAAGCATAGTAATCTAACGCTTTCGCTGGGCCGACGTGTATCAAGCCGCTAACCGGTAGGATCGTCACGTAATAAAACAGTACCACGCCCAGTGGCCAACGAATCCCCTTTTGAAATTTCAGCACGGCAAAAAGTAAACTCGTCACAATCAGTGCCAGGCCCGGTAGCCAGTAGGTCCAGTGGTAAATTTCAGCCTTTGTCGCTGGGAAGCCATAAAAAGGTGAAAGGTTAAATGGGATCAGGTAATGCTGGATGTATAAAACTGAATTATTCAGTGCGTTTAGCACCCGGATCGGTATCGGCAAGGACTCGATAGAAACC
>CBDUKY010000355.1:0-3844 GCA_965367925.1 uncultured Pseudomonadales bacterium
AGCTATGGTATTGAAAATTATCTGATTGCCGCGGTCAATCTGGCGCAAACCACCGTCCGCTCCGAGGTAGGTAAGTTAACCCTTGGACAAACCTTCTCTGAGCGAGAAGCCTTAAATGAGACGATTGTCAGAGAAATTGATCGAGCATCTGAACCCTGGGGTATCAAGGTCATGCGCTATGAGGTGATGAATATCACACCTTCACCAAATGTCATAGAGACCCTTGAAAAACAAATGGAAGCAGAGCGTCAGAAGCGAGCAGAGATTACGCTCGCCAATGCGGAGCGGGATTCGACCATTGCTTTATCTCAGGGCGAGCGTCAGGAAGCAATAAACCTGTCAGAAGGAGAGCGACAAAAAACCATCAATGAAGCGCGAGGTCGGGCCGAGGAGATATCTATCCTGGCCGAGGCCACGGCAGAAGGTACGGCGTTAGTCGCAAATGCTATTAGTCAGCCAGGTGGCGAGGAAGCAATGAACCTGCAGCTTGTGGAATCCTATATTGATCGAATAAGAGATCTGTTTGCCAATGCGGACGTCAGTGTTGTGCCTGCGGAGCTTGCAAAACTTGAAGGCTTCTTTGCAGGTATAGATCAAGTTTCCCAAACGGTTAGTAAAGGGGGCAAATGATGGACGTTTTTGTCATGCTGGTCTGGGGGCTCTTATTCCTCATCCTGATTGTTAAGTTCTTTCAATCCATTCGATTGGTATCGACCCAGACGGCTCACATTGTAGAACGCCTTGGGAAATACCATAAAACTCTGGAAGCAGGGTTTCATGCGCTTATCCCCTTTGTTGATAAGGTGACTTTCGTTCAAGACTTACGGGAGGAGGCGATTGATGTACCACCACAGGACTGCTTCACCGGTGATGAGGTTAAGGTCATTGTTGACGGTGTGATCTATATGTCGGTGATGGATCCTGTCAAAGCAAGTTACGGTATTGTCGATTACCGCTACGCAGCGGTTCAGTTAGCCCAGACTACAACCAGATCAGTGATTGGTACCCTTGATCTGGATAGAACTTTTGAAGAGAGAGATGTGATTAGTGCCAAGGTTGTCGAGGTACTGGATCAGGCAGGGGCAATCTGGGGGATTCGCGTTCATCGCTACGAGATCAAAAATATTACGCCACCGAACACCGTTCGAAATGCAATGGAGAAGCAGGTGAGTGCTGAGCGGGAAGGGCGAGCAATACTCGCGACTGCCCAGGGTGACATGCAAAGCAGAATCAATCGTTCTGAGGGTCTAAAGACTGAATTGATCAATCGTTCTGAGGGTGAAATGCAGCGCAGGATAAATGAAGCCCAGGGTCATGGTGAAGAAATTCGAGCAATCGCACGAGCAACGGCAGCATCAATTGAAAAGATTGCCTCGGTCATCAATCAACAGGGCGGCAGTGAAGCCCTTCGGCTTAAGTTAAGTCAACGATATATAGATGCGATCTCGGGTTTACATGATGCGAAGGTCATACTGCCGGCAAATCTCGTTGAGTATGATGCATGGCTGAATAATCTAGGCCTTGAAAAACTGGCATCCAGTCCATCGTCTGGTACGGCTCAAGCGCCTGAAAAAGGGTCGTGATGGCCATTTGGTATTTTTGGAAACCGCGGATCCGAATCCCAGGGGATAACGTCCGCGGTTGAAAATAACCAGTCGAGGACTCGTGATTTGAGACCGGCAATGGTGTCTTCAAGGGCTGGGTCTTGTATCAGGTTAGTCTCTTCTGCAGGGTCCTGGGCCCTATCGTAAATTTCGTCGTTCTCGTACAAGCGGTAAACATAGGTATATTCTGCCGTTCGAATGGATATTGCCTTGCCAACCAGTTCGGGTTTTTCGTGTTGTAGGTTAGCTTTGTTAGCATACTCACCCTGCGCACGTTCAAGCAAATCCAGCTCCGAAAAAGCAAAGCCACCTTCAGAATAAGCACAGTCGCGAATCATAGTTGTTGGATCTGAGAAGGATGGCACTAACGACTTTCCGAAGTGGGTGTGGTGAGGTTCAATTTCGGCGACTTCAAGCAAGGTAGGAAGAATATCTACCATTTCGGTGAAAGTTTCTGCGGTCATGTTTTCTTTAACGCCAGGACCGGCAACAATCAGCGGATTGTGTAGCAGGCAGTCATCCAGACCTGATGGCCATTTCTCGACCAGACCAAAATCGCCAGCATATTCGCCATGATCGGTAAAAAATAAGGTCAGGGTATTGTCCGTCTCCCCTATATGATCTAGTTCTTTCATAACCCGGCCCAACTGGTCATCGACTCGACTGATCATGCCGTAGTAAACGCGCAAGATTTCCTGCCAGTTAGCCTCGGTTAAACGTTCTGTACCTAGCTTGTCTCGAATGGCCTGGTGAAAGCCAGGTTTCCCATGGCCATGTGAGCTAATACGTGCTGGGACATCACTTGTTTGATACATGGAATACCAGGGGTCTTCAACTTCAAATGGAAGGTGAGGAAAGATTAACGGTATCCATAAGCACCAGGGTCCTTTGGGCCTTTCCTTTAGCCAGTCCAGCGCAGTCAGGGTTGCTGCTTCATCGAAGTCGAGCCAGGTCTCTCCTGGTCGTTTTCCATGATAGAAAGCATTATACAAAGGGGATTGTTCTTCATACTGTGGCCCCATACTCATCTTGTTAGGTTTGCGCGTCCAACCGCAGAAGTTTGTTGATGCTTCAGTGACGCCCGGTGCGAAGACATCACCTCGCGCACCAGCCCACGCAACATTGTAGCCACCCTGTTTTAAATACTTGAGGAGGTTAGGTTCCCCGGCCTGAACAAGATGCGTGAGGGTTCTATGACCACGAGTATGTGGATACCAGCCGGTCATCAAATTGACCCTGGATGGGCCGCAAACAGGATGATTAGCAAAGGCGTTTTGAAATCGCGTGCCGCGTTTTGCCAGGGCGTCGATATTCGGTGTTTGTATATAGGGGTTACCAAAACAACCTATCGCATCAGCACGCTGCTGATCTGGCATAAATATCAGAATGTTTGGTCTTCTGGTCATCGAAGCAGCCCTGGCCTAGTGCACGCCGTGCATTCGTTTGTGGAGGATAGGTGAAATGAGCAGCATCAAGATACCAAGGACGATGGCAACGATGGCGAGTTTTTCGAATACCGAAGCGTAGATTGCCAGAGAAGCTAATGGATTAGCAGGTTCGCCGGAAGTCTCTTCAATGGCCATAGCACCTGCAATCATGCCTCCGGCGTATGAAGCGAATGCACTTGATAGGAACCAGACGCCCATCATCATGGCGGCAACTCTTTGTACGCTTAACTTGGTCACCATAGATAGCCCTACCGGGGACAGGCAAAGCTCACCGGTTGTGTGAAGGAAATACATTAAGGCAAGCCAGATAACGGCAACCTTTCCGTCTTCACTGGCCTGACTAGCACCATAAATCAAAACGGCAAATCCTAGACCTACCTGGAGTATCCCTAGTCCAAATTTGGCCGGCGTCGTTGGCTCCATGCCTTTACTAGATAGTTTTACCCAGAGCCAGGCAAATAGCGGGGCGCAAAGGATGATGAAAAATGGATTAAATGCCTGGAACATACCGGCAGTAAAAAAGTCTCCCTTGTCGACATTCCTATCGGTAAACAGTGTGAGGGATGAACCTGCCTGTTCAAACAGGGCCCAGAAAAACACCGAGGCGATGATTAAGAACAGCATTACTAACATCTTGTCTCGCTCGATTGGGTCACACCTGGAGAGTGAGAACCAGATTGTCCAGCCAACCACAAGCGTGCCGAGTATCGATAGCACAACACCTAATTCAGAGGTCCTTTGAATTACCTGCCAGATAGCAACAACAGTGATGAGCCCGGCAATATAAATGAG
>CBDUKY010000356.1:0-3843 GCA_965367925.1 uncultured Pseudomonadales bacterium
GTGTTGGTCCTGAAGCAGACCATGTGCTGTTGAAACTCGATCACCTGGGTGAAGATATTCTACATTCACGTCTACCTGGCATTGTTGAACTATCAAAAACCTTTGCCGGTGTGGATCCAGTGAAAGATCCAATTCCTGTGGTACCAACTTGCCATTATATGATGGGTGGTATCCCAACCAACATTCATGGTCAGGCTCTGTGCCACGATGCCGCTGGCAACGATACTGTGATTGAAGGCTTATACGCTGTAGGAGAGGTTGCATGTGTATCGGTTCACGGTGCTAACCGACTTGGTGGTAACTCACTGCTTGATCTCGTGGTGTTCGGTCGATCTGCTGGTATTCATATTAGTGAAGCACTTGATCAAGGTATGGACTTCGTTGAGCCAAGTCGTTCTGACATTGATGCAGCCACAGCGAGAATCCATCGCTGGGACGAATCAACCGGTGGCGAGAGTGTCGCTAGTCTGAAGAAAGAGCTTCAGTCATGTATGCAACTTAACTTCGGTGTTTTCCGTCGCGAGGACACAATGTTGGCAGGTATTAAGCAACTTGCGGACCTTCGAGAACGAATTTCAAAAGCAACCCTAACGGACAAGAGCAAGGCGTTTAACACCGCAAGACTCGAAGCCTTAGAACTAGACAATTTATTAGAGGTGGCAGAAGCAACTGCCATTGCTGCAGAGACACGCAAAGAAAGTCGTGGTGCCCATGCCCGTGACGATTACCAGAGTCGCGATGACGAAAATTGGTTGTGTCACTCAATCTATGATCCAAATGATAAGAGCCTGCGCAAACGGGCTGTTAACTTTACGCCTGGTCTACTGGAAACAGACAGTGATTTACCAGATGGTGTGTTTGAACCTAAAGAGAGGGTTTACTAATGCAAGTCAGTGTTTACCGTTATGATCCTGCCAAGGATAACGAACCTTATATGCAGGACTTCAATGTTGAAGTGCCTGGTGGCAAAGACATCATGGTGCTGGATTTGCTCGAGCTCTTGAAGGAACAAGATGAGACTGTGACCTATCGCCGGTCATGTCGCGAAGGCGTTTGTGGTTCTGATGGTGTGAATATGAATGGCAAGAATGGTCTTGCCTGTATGACCCGAATTTCAGAAGTACAAAAGGGTGGCAAACTTTCGATCAAGCCGCTGCCTGGCTTACCAGTGATTCGTGACCTCGTTGTAGATATGGAACAGTTTTATACCCAGTATAAAAAGATCCAACCTTACTTGATTAACAACGATACGCCACCTTCACAAGAAAGACTCCAGTCTCCGGAAGAACGTGAGAAGTTAGACGGTCTATACGAATGTATTCTTTGCGCTTGTTGTTCCACCTCTTGTCCAAGCTTCTGGTGGAACCCAGATAAGTTTATTGGTCCTGCTGGATTGTTACAGGCATACAGGTTCCTCGCAGATAGTCGTGATACGGCAACTGATGAGCGCCTGGCGAATTTAGAAGATCCTTTCAGTGTATTCCGCTGTCGAGGAATTATGAACTGTGTAAATGCCTGTCCTAAGGGTCTGAATCCGACTAGAGCGATCGGTCATATTCGAAATATGTTGCTGAAGCGAGCTGTATAACGCGCGTTAGGCAAACGGTCGGGATACCACAACTAATCATTTGATTAGTTGAATAGACAATCGTTAGCAGATTGGGCGCGTCTTGTGGGTGAGGTTTAGCAATATGCAAGAAAATAGTATGGAAGAACTATGGCGTAGCGGCCATATTTCAGGCGGTAATGCGTCCTACGTAGAAGACCTTTATGAAATGTATCTCGCTGATCCGGCATCGGTGCCAGATCAGTGGCGTAGCTACTTTCAAACCCTGCCAAGGGTCGAAGGCACACTATCTAATGATATATCCCACGCAACGATACGGGATCATTTCTTACTTCTGTCAAAAAATCAGGCACGGGTTTCACCTGTGCCTGCCAGTACTGTTCACTCAGACTTTGAACGAAAGCAATTTGCCGTTGGTGAATTGATTTCCGGTTATCGTCGGCGGGGTCACTTGAAGGCGAATGTGGACCCACTGCAGTTAGAAGAAATGCAGCCAGTGCCGGTTTTAGAGCTTCAGTATCATGGTTTGTCAGAAGCAGATCTTGATACCAATTTCCAGACAGGTAGCTTGTTCTTCGGTAACAAGGATGCGCCACTCCGTGAAATTATCGACGTGCTGGAACAAACCTACTGTGATTCTGTAGGTGCCGAATATATTCACATCACCGATGAAGCAGAACAATTATGGGTTCAACAGCGGATGGAAAGCGCCCGTTCAAACCCAAGCTACAGTAATGGTGTAAAGCGCCGCTTACTCGATCGTTTGATTGCTGCTGAAGGGCTTGAGAAATATCTCGGTAAGAAATATCCAGGCACAAAACGATTTGGGCTCGAAGGTGGTGAGAGTTTTATTCCCTGTCTTGCGGAGCTGATTCACCGGTCTGGTACCGCAGGTGTAAGAGAAACTGTTATTGGTATGGCACACAGAGGCCGGATCAACGTACTTGTAAATCTTCTCGGTAAGAATCCTGCCGAGCTGTTCGATGAGTTTGAAGGTCGCTACACGCCTGGCTTTGGTTCTGGTGATGTTAAGTATCATCAAGGTTTTTCATCAAACCTCATGACACCTGGTGGAGAAATGCACCTGGCGCTTGGCTTTAACCCATCTCACCTCGAGATTGGCGCACCGGTTATTGAGGGTTCTGTTCGAGCCAGACAAGACCGTCGGCATGATAAGACGGGTGACAAAGTGCTAGCGATCAACGTTCATGGTGATGCTGCATTTGCTGGTCAAGGGGTCGTCATGGAGACCTTCCAGATGTCTCAAACCCGTGGTTTTTATACCGGTGGGACAATTCACGTCATTATCAATAATCAGATTGGTTACACCATTAGTAAACGTGAGGATGCACGGTCAACTCACTACTGTACTGAAATCGCCAAGATGGTTCAGGCCCCTATATTCCACGTAAATGGCGATGATCCAGAAGCAGTATTGTTCGTGTCGCAACTGGCCGTCGATTACCGAATGGAATTTAAGAAAGACGTTGTTATCGATATCGTTTGCTATCGACGTCGTGGTCACAATGAGGGTGATGAACCATCAATTACCCAGCCTGTGATGTATCAAAAGATTCGAAAGCACCCAACAACCCTGTCCATTTTTGCAGAAAAGATTATTGCAGAAGGGGCCATTGAGGAAGCGGAATATAATCGGCGGGTGGATGCTTATCGCGATGCCCTGGATGTTGGTAACGCTGTTGCCTGGGACTATTTGACCGAGCCTGATACTTCGATGTTCGTCAACTGGAGTCCTTATCTAAATCATAGTTGGACAGCACCAGCGGATACGACATTTCCTCTCAAAGATTTTCAGGCGCTTGCTAACAAGCTAGACGAACTGCCTGAAGGTTTTGTGCCGCAAAAGCAGGTTGGAAAAATAATTGAAGACCGCAGAAAGATGACCGCAGGTGCAGCGCCAATCAACTGGGGTTACGCCGAGATCATGGCATATGCAACCTTGTTGGAGCAGGGGCACAAGATCCGTTTAACAGGGCAGGATGTGGGGAGGGGAACCTTTTCTCATCGTCATGCAGTACTCCATGACCAAAAAGAAGGTCTGGATTATACGCCACTTAAAAGTGTTGTTGGGAATCCTGGTGATTACGAGCTCTATGATTCATTCTTGTCAGAAGAAGCAGTTCTGGCCTTCGAATATGGTTATGCAACAACTAGTCCAGACACCCTGGTCATTTGGGAAGCGCAATTCGGTGACTTTGCCAATGGTGCGCAGGTTGTAATCGATCAGTTTATTACCAGTGGTGAACACAAGTGGG
>CBDUKY010000357.1:0-3833 GCA_965367925.1 uncultured Pseudomonadales bacterium
ATTCCTGCTAAAACTAGAACAGGAAGAACGTGAAGAAACAGGTCTCTCTACTCTCAAGGTCGGCTTTAACCGGGTTCATGGCTACTATATTGAAATTTCAAAGTCGCAATCAGATAAGGCCCCTGATCGCTATGTCCGGCGCCAGACCCTGAAGAACGCCGAGCGATTTATCACGCCGGAACTGAAAGTATTTGAAGACAAGGCACTGAGCAGCAAGAGTCGAGCACTGGCTCGTGAAAAGTTACTTTACGAATCACTGTTGGACCAGCTACTCGAATCTCTACCAAAGCTGCAAGACACTTTTTCTGCCATTGCAGAGTTAGACGTTATTTGTAATCTCGCAGAACGCTCCCTGTCACTTTCACTATGTCGCCCTCAGCTCTGCGAGGAACCAACCATAGAGATTACGGCTGGTAGACACCTGGTTGTAGAACAGGTCTTAGAGGAGCCTTTTGTTAGTAACGATGTCAAGTTAGACGATGAGCGCCGCCTGATGATCATCACAGGTCCAAACATGGGCGGTAAATCGACCTTTATGCGGCAAACTGCCCTGATCACCCTCATGGCGCATATTGGTAGCTACGTACCGGCCAGCGCGGCAAAAATTGGCGCAATCGATAGAATCTTCACCCGCATTGGCTCATCAGACGATCTCGCCAGCGGCCGCTCTACGTTTATGGTGGAAATGACTGAAACGGCGATGATCCTCAACAATGCAACCCCTGCTTCACTGGTCTTACTCGATGAGATTGGCCGGGGCACATCAACTTTTGATGGCTTGTCCCTTGCCTTTGCCGCTGCCAGCTATATTGCCGAGAAATGCCAGGCATTGACCCTGTTCGCCACCCATTACTTTGAACTAACCAGCTTACAAGAAACCCTGCCTGCCACTTGTAATGTTCATTTGTCAGCGAAAGAACACGGGGATGACATTGTGTTTATGTATTCCGTCACCGAGGGTCCGGCAAATCAGAGCTACGGTTTACAGGTTGCCAGACTCGCCGGGGTACCTGCTGAAGTGATCCAGCATGCCCAGCAAAAGCTGCGGCAACTGGAGGAAAACGAGATAAGATCGACACCTCACCAGGCTGACCTGTTTTTCCCAACCGGGCCGCAAGAACCAGCACCGGCGCCGGTAAATAAACTGCAAGAGCGGCTACAAACAGTTGCGGTGGATGACCTGACGCCAAGGCAGGCCCTTGAGCTCCTCTACGAACTGAAATCCCTCAGCGAAGTCTCAGACGAGTAACAAAGATAAATCTGCAACTTTGTCGGGATTGTTCCCATCTAAAAAGCTGCTAGAATGCGGTTTTCAATCTTATACATCCTCAATTAAGGAACCCTAGATGACATTTGTGGTGAGTGATGCCTGCATCAAGTGCAAACATACAGATTGTGTCGAAGTCTGTCCCGTTGACTGTTTTTACGAAGGTCCAAATTTCCTGGTCATCAATCCTGACGAGTGTATCGACTGCGCACTTTGCGAACCAGAGTGTCCAATTGACGCAATTTTCTCAGAGGATGAGCTACCCGAGGCAGAGCAAGTATTCCTGGAGTTGAATGCTGAGCTTGCTGAAATCTGGCCAAACATTACTGAGAAGAAAGAGCCTTTAGAAGATGCCGAGGAATGGGCAGAAGTTAAAGGCAAGCTCGATCATCTCGAGCGCTAGGATTAGAAGATAGATAGCGCAAGAAGGCGGAAATTCCGCCTTCCGAACTGTCCCACCTATCGAGCAGGCAAATAGCTAAGCGGGTTTACAGGCTTGCCGTTTCTGCGAATCTCAAAATGCAATTTCGCCTCTTCATTAGCTGCTGATCCAAATTCAGCAAGCTTTTGCCCTGCCTTTACCCGATCACCTTCTTTCACGACAATTTTTCGGTTGTGTCCATAGGCACTAAGAAACCGATCATCATGCTTCACAATGACGAGCTTTCCATAGCCTCTAAGCCCACCCGCAGCATAAACAACAGTACCAGCTGCAGCAGATTTCACCGGTTCCCCTGGCGTACCACCTATATCAATGCCTTTATTTATGTCTCCGGTTAACGCATAGGGTTTAATCACCTTGCCAGACGCCGGCCAATGCCAGACCACATTGGTGGCAACAGGTGCTGATGGCTTCGTGGTGGAAGATTTGCTACTTGCTGATTTTGATTTGCTACTTGTTTTCTTTTTCGGCTTCGGATTTTCACTTTTGGATATCTGCTGCTGGGTGCCGACAAGCCGAAGTTTTTGATTGGCAAAAATCAGATAGGGTTTTGAGATGCCATTTGCCCTGGCAAGTTCCTGGTAGTCGAGCCCATAGCGAAAGGCGATTGAATAGAGGGTATCGCCAGGTCGCACAACATGATACCTGACCTTGCCCTCGGTCGACTCACCGGTTGAAAAGACAGGTGCATATCCACCACCAAAGCAGCCTGTCACCAGCGCAACACCAAGAAAACATGCAAGCAGCTTTCGATTTAGCATTGGTATCGACTATTCGTGAGACTTCGACAAAAGATGTAATCCATATACCGCTATAAAACCCAGCACCAGACCAATGGCTGCAAATTCGTACTGGGGTAGCATACCTGTCAGATCAGCATAGGCCATAGGGCTGATGGGTTCTTCAACCAGCGGCATCTGGCTACCATCGGATTTAATCTGATAACTCAGTGTATGCCGCCAGGGCCAGAGCTTGGCGATTGAACCTGCCATAAAACCCGTCAGTACAGCCAGGGTTTGATTACGATAGTTCTGAAACAAACGAGAAATAACCTGGGCAAAGAATACGATGCCAATTGCACAGCCAGCAGCAAGACTCATCAGCAGTAGCAAATCAAAATCCTTAATTGCCTCGATGACAAACCGGTATAGACCCAGAATCAATAGGATAAAGCTGCCTGATATCCCAGGCAGTATCCATGCACATATCGCAACCGCTCCACCCAACAACATATGTAAGGGGGTAGGCTGAAGCGTAATAGGTGATAAGTTGGTAATAACATAGCCAAAGGCAAGGCCAACACCAATAGCGATACCTGTATCAAAGCCAAATTTCGTAATTTGCTTCAATACAAGGCCTACCGACGCAACCACAAGTCCAAAGAAGAAGGACCAGATCAACACTGGCTGATTCGCCATCAAGTAACTCAAGCTTCCAGCAAGCAACACAATAGAAATGCCCATACCACCAACCAAGGCGAGGACGAAGTTGGCATCTACCTGTTGCCAGGTTTGCTTGAGTCCATTGTTCTTCAGATCCAGCAATAACATCGGCGTAAATTGCCGAATCGCATTGACCAGACGTTCATAAATACCGGCAACAAATGCAATGGTACCACCGGATACTCCAGGCACGATTTCCGCCGCCCCCATTGCCATGCCAATACCAACGATCCGAAATAACTGCTTCATAAATAACTCAAAGATCAGGCGCGGCCACCTTTTAGGGGAACAAAATGAACAGCTTCAAGCACTTCCGTTTTAAATTCGCCATCTTGCCGGGTAATTAGCTGAAGCTCTTGTTGGTCAGCACCCACTGGAATGATCAGCCGGCCATTCGGTGCAAGTTGATCCAACAGGTCCTCGGGTACTTGACGAGGTGACGCTGTGACGATGATGCCATCAAAGGGACCCTGCTCAGGCCAACCAATCTTGCCATCGTCATATTTAAACTGAATGTTGCGCAAACCCAGGGCTTTTAAGGTTTGTTTCGCTCTTTCGTACAGACCTTGAATACGTTCAACTGTATAAACCTTACCAACCAATGCCGAGAGAATTGCTGTCTGATAGCCAGAACCCGTACCGATTTCTAACACGCGATTAAGCGGCCCTGCTGCTAACAACA